>JAQYWN010000073.1 GCA_029379265.1 Rhizonema sp. NSF051 | reverse complement strand
CATCAATCTAATATCCAGACGTATAGTTATCCTTTATATTTAGCTGGAATTTTAGCTTTTCTAGTTTTACTGTTAGCTATATTTACTCGTCAAAGATATACGCCGAAAAACTCACCCCGGTAAAGCTGTGCTTTACATCCCCTCCCCGCCTGCGCTTAGGGGGTAGGGGGTGGGGTTCATACGTCCAGCTAAACTGGCGACGACTGTAGCTAACTCAGCAGGCTCAACAGGTTTGGGCAAATGCATTTGAAAACCTTCCTGAATGGCTCGCGTCCGATCCTCTGCCCTAGCATACGCTGTTAATGCTGCTGCTGGAATCTTCTTAAATTGCTCTGGTGACGAGAGGCTTCTTTGCTCGCGCAATGTATGACGATAAACGGCTTCGCGTCTGCGTATTTTGCGGATCAATGAGTAACCATCTTCCTCTGGCATGCCAATATCGCTCACCAGAACATCTGGGTTCCATTCTTGGAGGGTATCGAGTGCCTCCTGTGCTGATGCCACTGCTTTTACTTCAGCTTGACACTGTTGGAGAACTGTGGTAATATATTCTCGCGTATCAGATTCGTCATCAACAACCAGTACTTTCACACCATCAAGCATCGGTCCAGGAAAAGCAGGACATCTCTGCTGATGAGAATTTTTTTCGTACCGTTGTCTAATTTCTGCTGCTTTCTTACTTTCTTGTACAAGTGGCAGTTGAAGTATAAAAGTTGTACCTTTGCTCTCACCCGGACTATCTACACAGACAGTGCCACCATGCAGTTCAACTAAATGATGCACGAGTGCTAATCCCAGTCCCAATCCTCCATGAGATCTGGTACTGGAACTATCAGCTTGACGAAAGCGATCAAAGACATAAGGGAGAAACTCAGGACTGATACCAATGCCTGTGTCCTTTACCGTGATTTTCGCATAGCTTGAAGACTGTTCGGTTCTTTCGCAACATTCTTCCACTGACAGGCAAATGTCTATCCGACCGCCCGCAGGTGTAAACTTGATAGCGTTGGATAACAAATTCCAGATCACTTGTTGCAAGCGTTCTGCATCACCAGAAACGATTGATTTTGGTGATCCAACTGTGGGCTGGCATGCTTGTACAATTTCTTCTGTGTAGCGAGTATTGTTCAACTGAAAATCTAAAATCGAAAATTTTAAATCGATTTTCTTTACCTCAGCCGCCAGACGGACAGTATCGATCGCTGCCTCAATAATCGAGGTAAGATCGCAATCGCGGACATTAAGACGTAACTGTCCTCTGATCATCCGCGAAATATCTAACAAGTCTTCGATCAGCTGTGTTTGTGCTTTGGCATTACGCTCAATTGTTTCCACTGCTTGAGCTTTTTTCTTGTCGTCAAGCTTGCGGGAACGCAAAAGCTGTGCCCAGCCGAGAATGGCGTTGAGGGGCGATCGCAACTCATGAGATAATATTGCCAAAAACTCGTCTTTCATACGGTTTGCCTCTTTTAATTGCTCTGTTTGTTCTTGCAAAGAAGCAATTAAGCGCAAGCGTTCCATCGAGATCGCGATCTGATCGCAAGCCGCATGCATCATCCCAATTTCATTTTGGCTGAACTTAACCCGACTGCGGCTTCCAAACGAAAGAGTGCCGAGCATTCGTCCTTGTGCTATCAATGGATAACAGTAATATGCCGTAATCCCCGCCGAGCGAATGATTTCTGTCTTTGAGTCAGTTGATTGCTGCACGTTTTCTACAGCCATTGGACTGCGTTCTGTTACTACAGTGGCACATACTGCTTCACCTGGCTGTAACCATTCTATTTCTTTAGCCAATTCGGAGGAAATACCACTGTAGGACGCTAGGTGAATTGCCTGAGATTGTTCATCAACCAAAAAGTGAAGGTAAACATCTAAACCAATTTGCTCCGAAAGTTTTCTGAACAAGCTGTCAATCAGTGTCCCTGGTTCCTGGCTCGAGAGCAGTGCGTTTGCTGTATCAAATAATAGCTGGAGCCGCTTGTAACCCAATGACAGAGCTTTTTCCACCTGCTTGAGATTGGTAATATCTTGGAATGTCAAAACACAGGTAGCTGAATAGCTGTGCATGGCTGGCAAAGTATCAGCAGACACCAGTAGAGAGCGGATACCTACTGATGTGTGCCAGTCAAGTTCAAATCCCTCTAGATGTTCGCCACGAGATACCCTTACCCCAGGAGCCTGTTCGTTGGGGATGGGCTTTCCTGCTGCATCAGTAGAATAGTAAACGGTATGATAGTCTTCTGCTGATGTCGCTTTGGGAAATGTCCCCCCTGCCACTTCGTCCGCAGCCCTGTTGGCAAACTTCACCCTTGCCGTACCCGGTTCAATAAACAGCAGTGGTGTCGGCATCAGGTTTAGGACTTCTTCCAGCCATTTTTGCTGGTTACTCAGTGCTGACTCAGCCTGCTTGCGGACTGTGATATTCTCAGCGAATCCTAGAATCTGATAGATTTCTCCCTTGTCATCTAGAATCGGCACGTACTTGATAAATGTCGTGACTGGGTTAACATCTGCTAAATGATGTGTGGTCTCTATCGATTGTAAACTGCGTGTTTCTGTTGCCTTGATTAAAGTTGGAAGATAAGTTTCATAAACAATAGGAGGAAAGATTTCCTCATTGGTATGTCCCAGGATTTCCTCATTCGACTTTTGAATGCTCTCTAGTACTGTCTGGTTCACAAACTGAAACCTCAGCTGAGCATCATATATCACAAAGGCATCAGGGATATTATTGACTGCCAACCGGAATCTTTCTTCGCTCTGACGTAAAGCCTCCGATGCCTGCTTGCGATCGCTCAAGTCTAAAATAAACGCGACTGACTCTTCCCTTTTTTCTCCCGCCAGCGTATAACCCACCAAAACTGGAACGCGGCTCCCATCCTTACGAATGTATTCTTTCTCGTAGGGCTTACAAGCACCGTTAGCCGTTGCCTCTGCAATACCTTGTATATCTAAGTGCAGACACTCGGGTGGAGTGATGTCAGTAAAATTTATCCCTGAAAAGAGATCCTCTTGCGTGTAGCCAATCATCCGGAGAAATTCGTCGTTTGCTTGTTGGATATTGCCTTGAACGTCACCAAACAGAATACCGATCAAGTTAGCATCCATGAAACTTTTGAGTTTTTCCTCTTTAGCCCTCAGTGCTTGTTTAACACAGTCGCGTTCATAGCTCAGCCCTTCTACTAGCGTCGCATTATGCCAAATCAAAACGCAGAAACTGATAATCAGCACCACCACAAGCAGTGATAACGCCAACGACGACTCGTAAATCCCTGCATTTTCTGCTTGTAGAATTAACCACCCCAACACCAAAGGCACTGCGATCGCGGCAATCAACAAACGACGTGTCAGCAACCCACTGTAAGTATCGCTTGTGATCACCCGCATTAACCCTTGATCTGTCTGTGCCCCTAAAATTCCCGCACAAATGACTATGAACGTAACTGCAGTATGCAATGCCATTGGTTTTGTGTCAGGGAGTATGCTACAGAGAATGTTCACTTTGTAGGCATAGCCCATAAGCACAAGTCCAGAAATCACAGTCACCAAGAGGGCAAAAATCTGAGCATACCAATAACTGCGATGAGTTTTTGGTTTATTCAGAAGCTCTATAGCTCTGCTAATAAGTGAAAAGTTCAGTGCTGTATTCAGTGCCATTCTTCCTGGATGGGATGTAAATACAGCCGTTGGCGAGTCATGAAACAGCAGTTGATCTATACCCAGATTCCCGCCAAAAATATATTGGCAGAGTGTGAATAAACCTACTGAGGAAATGGTAAATGTACATGCTTTAGAAAAAAGGTTCACAAGCGATGGCAGGACAAGAAATTTCTTCTCCTCAGGCTGTTTTCTCAAACACAGCCAAAGCGACACACCAGCCAAAATAAAGCACAGTGCTGCATTCGCTTTCATTGGTACCATACTCAGCGAGAAAACATTCTTCAGAAACTCCAGATCGAGCCACCAACCTAACAATGCCAAACAGCCCACAGCGATGGCGATCGCACTTGCAGTTCGTGCAATAATTAAGCGTGAAGACACTTGATACAAGTCTTGTTGCTGCGAGCGCTTGACATCATACATTAGGGTTATATAATAGCGTCTGTCGAAAGGTGTAAGTTTGTACAACTGGTTATAGTCTTCTATCTTCCATTATGATGATATAAATTTTTCTTACATCTACCTTTTTATATATCTGTTACAGAAAGATCACAAAAGCTAGAATGTATAATTAGTCAGCTTTTGAGCCTCATATTAATTACTAACGATCAACAATTCAAACTAAAACCTGCATCAAGTCGTCGAGGTCGTTAGCTACCCTAATAACCCAAGTTGCGGGTTATCAATTTCAGACTAAGCACAATTGTGCGCTCGCGTAAAAGATGAACCAAGCTATTAGACAAAAGATGGTTGTTAAACCAGGTGGAATCATTAATATTCAATCATCACAATTACGTGTTTATATTGAATTGTGTCGAATTTCAATTGTTTAATTTGTAACAAAATAATATTTGCGTAATATGAATGATAAAGATAATCAGCGTCTCCGCTCTTGAGAAGGAGGGTTTTCCTCCGTATAAGATGCGCTTACACTACAGAAGTTTATTTAGATCCCAATATTTTTATCTATGCGATAGAAGTTTATGCTGATTTTATTGATGAATTAAATCGGCATAATTTGATTTTATAATCCCCTCTCCAAAGCACGGAGAGGGGCAAGAGGGGTGAAGTTAAGCCGGATAAATTCTCAAACGCCGATTTGGTTCATCCCCAAAACTATGAGACTTCAGACGATAGTGTTCTACCAACTCGTGTTGCATTTTGCGTACGGAGGCAGAACGTGGTAATAATTCGACTGGCTGTCCTTTAGGAATCACGATTTGCTCTACGGCAAGTCTCGCTTCTTCTAGGGCGTCCATTTCATCATCACTACCGTTATGGAGAAATAATTGCAGTTCACTGTCATCAGGACAATCAGGATCTTCGAGATTGAGCAATCTCCGTAAGCCTCGAGAGATTTGTGGAATGGTACTGGATTTAATCATGTGGATGGGAAGATGACGGGCTTTTGCCATTTGCCGTAATTTGGCATGGTTTTTGACATGCGATCGCAGTGCCAAAACTGCATCTGCAGTGTCCATATCTTTTGTCAATTCCACTTGTAAATTCAGCACATCAATGACTTGTTCCAATTGACTGCGACTGACACCATAAGGATAAACATGTAAGGGTAAATCTTCGCCATTTGGTCCTGCTTGTCTGACGGCTGAGAAATCAAAACCGTCAGAGTGATCCAGAGATTCATCAAGCAAGCGATCAAACTCACCTTGCACCGAACCCCTTTCTCGCTCTAAAGATAATGACGGCAGTGGTAACATTTGACCAGAAGCACGCCAACCATTATTCGATTGTCGCGGTGGCACAAAAGATTCCTCTCCACTCAAGGCGTGTATACGACCGTTTGTCGGTGGTAATGGGCGTAAAGTCGTCGTCACGTTGCCGTCGTCATCAACGGTTCTCACCTGCGGGTTCGGCTGACGTCCTCGGAGGAGGGTATCTACTGTATCAGCAACACTTTCGTGGACAACCCAGCGTTGCCGTTCTAACATTTCCACAGCAATTTCAAAGGTGGGAGGGGCTTTGCGTTCCAAAACAGTCTTTTGGCTACCCCGCCTTCTAGCTTCATCATCCCCCAATGTCACAGCTTGAATACCACCAACTAAATCGGAGAGGGTAGGGTTTTTGATCAAATTTTCAATTTGGTTTCCGTGTGCAGTTCCTACCAACTGAACGCCTCGTTCTGCAATAGTACGAGCCGCCATTGCTTCCAATTCTGTACCAATTTCATCAATAACAATGACTTCTGGCATATGGTTTTCCACTGCCTCAATCATCACCTGATGCTGAAGTTCTGGATGGGCGACTTGCATCCTCCGTGCGCGACCGATCGCCGGGTGAGCAACGTCACCATCGCCAGCAATTTCATTTGATGTATCAATAATGACAACTCTTTTTTGGAGGTCATCCG
Organism: Rhizonema sp. NSF051; assembly: GCA_029379265.1. Lineage (GTDB taxonomy): Bacteria > Cyanobacteriota > Cyanobacteriia > Cyanobacteriales > Nostocaceae > Rhizonema. The sequence goes on along the minus strand of JAQYWN010000073.1, from coordinate 10,134 downwards.
CTAAAACACGGGCAATTTCCCGTAAGGCGGTGGTTTTTCCTACACCTGGGCGTCCCAGCATGAGAATCGATTTTCCAGTTTCTACCAAATCGCGGATCATGCCAATCGTTCCGAATACCGCCCGCCCAACACGGCAGGTGATACCAATAATCTTACCTGTACGGTTGCGGATGGCGCTGATCCTATGTAAAGTTTGCTCAATTCCTGCCCGATTATCTCCGCCAAAGGTTCCCACTCGCTGAATACAATCATCGATCTGTTCCTGAGTTATCGGTGTTTCACTCAGATACTCAGCAAGATGGGGGAAACGAGCTTCTGGGCGACGACCCAGATCCAAGACCACTTCTACTAAACTATCTCGTTGGGGATGGGTCTCTAGTATCTGCTGTAGGTCTTGGGGCAAAATGTCTAACAACTTTTGGAGATCGTCTGTAATCGTCATGCTATGCTATGGTGACGTTTTTAGAGATAGCGAGGACACTTCCTTGCTTTGGTCTTTAAAGTTGAGGAGATGTGCTATGCAGTTCTTTAATAAGGAGAATCTTGTATCAAGGGAAACCCTCAATACGAGAAACTACTTGAGTGCTGGCAAGTTTCCCCTTCTCTCCGGTGTAGGTAAGATTGAAAGTGTCCCCAATGTGCTCAAGAGTTCTAGGAATGCGACTTGAGTTGAGAAACGAGAGAATGAGCAAGTCCTACAGCTTGCCAAAGTAATTCTGGTTGTTCCTCTAGGCGGACAGTAGTTTTAATACTGATGTTATTCACCTCCCTTGCTTCTAATTGCTCGATAATCGGTGACAGCAACCGACGTGCGTAGCTACCGTATGCTACACCAGCAATAAATGAGTGCTGGGGAGCCTGCGCCGTGCGGGGGTTCCCCCCGTTGAGGCGACTGGCGTTGCTGAGTCCTGAGTCCTGAGGAACCAGCCCCGTGCTTTGGTTCTCCTCGTTGAGACTTGGAGAGTTCCTGAGTTCTGAGGAGACTTCCCCGTGCCCAGAGAAGTCGCAAGGAGGAGCCAGTGCGAATGACGGGTTTCCCGTCTTCTCCTGACGGAGATGCTCCGCGAACGGCACTGGCTCCCCTTGAGGCGAGGAGCTTTCCTGAGTACTATACTTTTTCTCAGGACTCAGCACTCGGAACTCAGGACTGTTAAGTAGTCCCATTGCCTTTAACTTAACAACGGTATAGCTGTTAGTACCTCCTGCTAACTGCACATATCCGGGTAATCTAGCAGCCAAGACTTTTTGCCCTAATTTCACAGCTGCATGAGTAGTACCATCACCAATGTCACCACTCATGGGACGACCATCTGTTTGCCAAATGAGAACACACGGTAGCGGAGCAATCAGATCGGCAAGGGTATGAAGGTAGTCAATCATACCATCTCCATCTGGGCAGCTAATAGCGAGTAACTTCAACCGCTCAACCCACGGTGAAATGACTTGCCACAATCTTTTGAATTCTGCTAAATGCCCAACATTAGTGTGAATTTCTATAGCGTCCACCCCAGCTGACAGTATTAAAGGCGCAATATCTTTTAGTGATGATACATATGACTTTGTATCAATTATCTCATATGGACATACCGGAATGCAACGGCCACAACCGTAACATTTTGGTGATATAACTCCCGAAAATTCATCTTTTATACTGTTAAAAACAATGGCTTGCGCTGGACAAATGCTTTCGCATGGTCTAGGGCAATCAGTAGGGCACTGAGTGGGATTAAATTCAGCTTTCCGAAAATGAGGATCTTCCCCATCGTTGAGGCTAACCATCAACAGTGGAGACTTTCCACTTCCGCAAAAGCCTCGCTGGTTTGCGTCTAGTGTCAACTGGCGGGCAACTTGTAGCGCTTCAAGCACTACCGCAATCACAGCAGGATCAGCCGCCACATCTATACAGTCAGCGCCAGCCAGTGTGTAGGCTAATGCTAAATTTCTGACCGCAGGTAGATGTTGGAAGCTAGCTCCGCAGATGAGCTTGAACCAGCGACTTTCTTTCAGGGATCTTAAAGGGTCGAAGTGATCAGTCACATCTCTATTATGCTACGTGACTGGGAAATGTAGAACGTTTAGATAGATAATTTATTGCATTCGGGGGAGAGGAGGAGAAAATAAATAAACTTGAGCGAAAACAACCGAAGGAAGAGGAAAGACCGATCCTAGACGATGCAATCCCTCTTCCTTCGGTTGTTAAAATTTAACTGAAAAGATTCTTCTAAGTATAAATAATTTAGGAATCTTTCTAATTTAACTATGGATATACGGGCGACTTATCAATTTCTCCAACACGGTTTAGGGGCCAAAAGCGAAATACAGCATGACCAATGATATTATCTCTAGGAACTAGACCCCAGCAACGACTATCGTAACTATTGTTACGGTTATCACCTAGTACTACATATGAGTTGGGTGGTATTGTTTGAGGTTTGGACAAGTAGCTCGGGTTGATTTCCGATCTACAAACATCAATAGATGTACGCTGATCGGCGTCAAGGTACTTTTCTTGAAGGGGCTTGTTGTTAATATAAACTTTACCGTCCCTAAGTTCTATCTTGTCTCCAGGTAAGCCAATCACACGCTTAATAAAAGCATCTTTAAAACTTTCTTTTTGTAGTTCTTGTGTAGGTGAAAACACTACAATATCTCCCCGTTTGGGAGAAGAAAATTTATAACTTAACTTATCGACGATAATTTTATCTGCCTCCCACTGATTGTTTGTCCCATGTAGCGTCCGTTCCATAGATCCAGAGGGAATCCAACGCGCCTCAGCAACAAAGGTACGAATCCCTAAGGCTAAGAAAATACTCAGTACAATTGTTCTAACGAGTTCTGCTATCCAGGAATTATCGGGTTGTTGGCTAGAATTGTTATCAGGCAGTTTATTTTGCATGAAATTATTTAAGTGAAGGCGTGCGGCTTTTAATTAACAAGTCCGCTTAGGGATACTTGATTGTCAGCATTCAATAATTAGTCGCTAGGGGTTAGCTGTAGCGCGAGAATTGTGAATTCAACAGACCTGGCATAACCCTGATAAACTATACGTGCGCTATAGATTGAAACTACAGGCTGAATGCTTACCTTTATTTGTTAATCTTAATTGTACAAATTTACTTTTAAATTTATTTTACGCTCTTGGCAGATGATTCCTTGATGGTACTTATGAATGGTACAAACAGAGGAATAAATCTATTATCACGCCACATCGACGGCAGATGCTACAACATTAGTGTTGTCTCGCACTTGTTGTGGCTCCAAAATCCCAAATCTAAAATCTAAAATAGAATGACAACAATGCCATTGCCCATAAGTTTGCTGATTCGTCACGCTCAAATTATTTTACCTAATGGTGAATTAGCGATCGCCGATGTGTTAACGAGTGATCGCACAATAGTCGAAGTCGCACCAGAAATCTCTACTACAACATCAACCACAGTCATTGACGCTGATGGGTTAACTTTGTTGCCAGGAGTCATCGATCCTCAGGTACATTTCCGCGAACCAGGATTAGAATATAAGGAAGACTTGTTCACCGCTAGTTGTGCTTGTGCTAAAGGAGGAGTTACGTCCTTCTTGGAAATGCCAAACACACGCCCTCTAACCGTTACTCAACAAGCACTTGATGATAAACTACAACGTGCCTCCCAAAAATGTCTTGTTAATTATGGCTTTTTTATTGGGGCAACAGCAGAGGATCTGCCAGATTTGCTGACGGCAAACCCAACGCCGGGGATTAAGATTTTTATGGGATCAATGCATGGTGAATTACTGGTTGATCAAGACACAGCACTTGAAGCTATATTTGCTAAAGGAGATCGCCTAATTGCTGTTCATGCAGAAGATCAAGCTAGAATCTACCAACGGAGAAAAGAATTTGCCGACATTCACGATCCTGCAGTTCACTCCCAAATTCAAGACAATCAAGCGGCACTCCTGGCTACTCAACTTGCGCTAAAACTTTCTAAAAAATACCAACGACGTCTACATATTCTACACATGTCAACGGCCCAAGAAGCAGACTTACTGCGTCAGGATAAGCCGAGTTGGGTAACGGCAGAAGTGACACCACAGCATTTGTTGTTGAATACGAGTGCTTATGAGAAGATTGGTACAAAAGCGCAAATGAATCCACCTTTGCGATCGCCCCACGATAATGAGGTTCTCTGGCAAGCTTTGCGCGACGGTGTGATTGACTTCATTGCGACAGATCACGCACCTCACACTTTAGAGGAAAAAGCTCAAGAATATCCCAAAAGTCCCTCTGGAATGCCAGGAGTGGAAACGTCTCTGCCTTTGATGTTAACCGCTGCAATGCAACAAAGGTGTACTATTGCCTCGGTTGCTAACTGGATGTCAACGGCTGTGGCAAAAGCATACGGTATTTTGAACAAGGGGGCGATCACTCCAGGCTATGATGCCGATTTAGTTCTGGTAGATTTGAACACTTACCACCCAGTACGCCGCGAGGATTTGTTAACTAAATGTGGTTGGAGTCCTTTTGAAGGCTGGAATCTCACTGGATGGCCTGTTGTCACTATAGTTGGAGGTCAGATTGTTTACAATAAAGGTCAATTGTATACTGAAGTGCGCGGTCAAGCTTTAAAGTTTACACCAAATTGAAAAAAGAATGCGACAGATGCCCATGTAGGGGCGATCTTCGTAGCGATCTCCCTTGTCTTCTCCCAAGGGGAGACGCTACGCGCTCCGAGCGTCACGGTGAGACAGCCCTGAAGGAGGGTTAGCCCGCTCTCACGGGGACTGCGATCTTCTCCCAAAGGGAGACGCTACGCGAACGCAGCGAAGCGCGAGTCCTCGAGCGTCACCCGTTAGCGTTAGCGAAGCGAAGCGCGAGTCTTCTCACTCGGGGAGACGCAATCATGCGCTCCTAGCGTCAGGGCTGTTCACCCTTTCGATTGATTCATATGTTGCAAACATTTTGAAGGAATTGGAGTCTCTGCAAAAATAAACATGAAGTAGAAAGAAATGACACAGAATCTACACAATTCGACCATATTTATTAAGCATTGACCATTCTACATGGGAATCTCAATTCGTATTTGTACTTAAGTGTAAATACGAAATAATAATTTTAAGACATCATTAGAATATCTTGTGTAATTATTTAATTTAAATTTAATTATCTCATTGATTTAGAATTAGTCGTTTGCCATGTATAAAAAACGAACTTAATTTGGGAATACTAAACGTAGAGATCAGTTAAACAGGCGATTAAGCTCTTAATTGATGTATAACTTTTCTCGACTCGCTTTGAGTATTTGAGAATCCGGATTTGTTCTCTCTCTTAAGAAGAGAAAAGTAGAAATAAATCCGGCTGAATCAACATGACTAATTTCTGCAAGATCCTTGATTTTTATTGAGAAATGCTTTTATGCATACAATTCGCGCAGACTCAAACCTGGTGTTTTTCAAGTTTTATCGCTTTTTGCTTTTTGAAGTTCCTTTAGTTGAATTACTCTCGGGTTGTAGGAAAAATGATATCAGTCTAGTCCCAACTGCCAAGAATGATTCGAGAGAACAGATCGAACAAGTTCCTCACCTGCATAATCAAATAAGCAAAAGCACATTGCTGTATGACAATAAACGTTTACTCAAATTGAAAGGAGAGCAAAAGGTCTTATATGATACTTTCAAAAAATCTGCCTTGCAAATAAAAACCTATGAAAAACCTCGATTCTGGAAAAAAACCTTAGGATTCATTGCTCAAAAGTTTTGCAGGCGGCAATATATCTCTATTATAACACCAGAATGCAGCTGCGGCGACACTTTCTTTCAGTGTGCAAAAACTTGGAGCGTCGTATTTGATGATAAGAGCGAGGATATCTTCTACAACCTCTACAAAAAGCAAAGACTAATCTTAGAACAGCAAGTAATATTCTCTGCATTTCCCACCACTGCTTTTGTCTCCGGCTCTGAAGCGGAACAGGTGGTGATTCATCAGTTAATACGACCTATTACAGGTAGAGAAGAAGATGTTGTCAACCAATTCTCAACGTTGTTATTGGCAAGCAATACTGCCAATGTCAATGAATCAGAAAGGTTTAGCAAGACGGAAATACAGGTAAGCCTTGATCAAGAAAGAACGCAGAACTCAGTTTTCAGAACTCAGGAGTTAATTAGAACTAAAGTAAGTAGAATCCAGCTAGGGTTGTTTACAAGGGAGTGCCGAGTCAAGTGGGTACGAAACACAAAATCAAAGATAAGGTACTCCTCAATTAGTAGCTGGTTTGAATCATCCTCTAATTTTATTCTGCGTTCTGGGTTCTACGTTCTTCTTCAACATTCGAGACTTGAAAAAATGTTCGCATTCAGGTATGCAGTATCTAGTTAGTTTGTAGAAAAGACTGCTCCATCCTGAAGCAAAAAAAGCATAATCGTAGTATAGCTATCTGCGCAAATCCTGCTCAAAAGAGTTTATCACCCAACTCAAGTGAGTTTTATCTGCTAGTAGTGCAGTCATTCAAGAGCTTTAGCACCTAGCTGTATATTACCTGCATCAGAACAACTCTACAGAGACGTTGATAAATAGGGAATCGCCGAGCTAAGTAAAAAGAACCAGCAGATATCAATGCAGAAAGAGCTAAGACGCCAATAAACTTGCACAAATTATCGTGAAGATTGTCATTGCTCATTAGTTGGAAATGACTATTTATGATTGACAGTCTTAACACTTTAAAAGGGCAATCACACGCGCTTGCCACTGATATCTGCTGTTTAAAAACCGTGAATTGAAATTTGGTAACAATTATGGCAACGTTAATAAATGGGTGCGAAGAGCGTGGTAGTGGTAGATTTGACCTATCTGGAATTCACCCTCGACAGTTGATAGGCACTTTGCGAATATTTGGCTGTGTGGATATCCCTTGGATCTAATACCTAAGAACCAATTGTACAACGCTTTGGATGCAGTTCTTTCCACAGTCAAGCGGCAATTAAGGATATTCACGAATTCTAGATCCGAACTTGGGAGACAATGCTGAAAGGTTGTTGGAGGATCAATTCAAGTCATATTGGTATCGAGCGCGATGATTTTATCGATACCACAATTAAATGACGTAATTTCGGCTTGACGAGTTTCCTCATCTCCATAAGTCAAACGTATGCGAAGATAACTGTCTAGTTGATAGGGTATTCGTTCTGCCCACTCGATCGCCACAATTCCTGGTATGAGCTCAACTCCTTCCCAGTAGGTTTCTAAGTTCAACGCGACGACTTCTTTTGGTTCTAAACGATATAAATCCAAGTGATAAAGGGGTATGCGTCCTTCTGTATACTCATTAATGAGGGTGAAAGTCGGACTCACAATTGCGTCAGTAATGCCTAAGCCTTCCCCTATGCCTTGAATTAGGGTAGTTTTGCCAGCACCCAAATCACCTTCTAGTAAAACGACATAACCGGGCTCGAGGGATTGACTCAGAGCTATCCCAAGCGATCGCGTCGCTCCTATATTTTGAAGAAAAATTTTCATGCATTTGATGATTGTTAATTAGTGTGTCGCGGGTTTAATCTAGTATACTTGTGAGTAAAAAACGAAAAATCCTGGCAAGGAGCGCCCGTACCGTGGTTAGTAATGAACAAATAGCGAAAAACAACTAACAACTAACAATCAACAATCAACAATTAACAACTTTTTATTTCCCATCCTGAGCTTTACTGTACCACCGGAACAACTCTCGAGCTAGTCGCTCAGAATCGTGACGCACACAGCCGTTTTCATCTTCATGCATCACATTAGCTGAAACAATCCGCCGTCCCAACTCTGAAATGGCTTCGCGATCAAGGAAGACAGGATAGGAGTTTTGTTGGGCATAGCGGATCAAAGCGCGGGCAGTAGGACATGTTTTGTGTACGAGTACAGCATTAAATAATGGTTTTCCACAAGCGTTATCAATTGCTTTAATGTGATCGGCAACACTATATCCTTGAGTTTCTCCCGGTTGAGTCATGATGTTGCAAATGTAGATTCGGGGGACAGCAGAAGCAGCGATCGCGTCTTTAATTTCGGTTACCAGTAAATTTGGAATAACACTCGTGTAAAGACTGCCAGGACCCATGATAATATAATCAGCTTCTTTAATTGCTTTAATGGCTGCTGGCAAACCTGGAGGATTCTCCGGAATGCAACCAAGTTTGACAATACTACCACCTGCTTCGGTAATTTTAGATTCACCCTCAATCCGGCGACCGTCAGCTAACTCCGCCCAGAGACGAACATCACTGAGTGTCGCTGGCAAAACTTGTCCCCGGATCGCGAGTACTTTAGAACTGGCAGTGATCGCGCGTTCTAAATCGCCAGTAATGTCACTCAAGGCAGTCAAAAACAAATTTCCAAAACTGTGCCCTGTCAAGCCATCCCCAGCACGAAAGCGGTACTGAAAGAGTTCTGTCAGCAACTTTTCTTCATCTGCCAGTGCTGCTAAACAGTTGCGAATATCTCCTGGAGGTAAGACTCCGATTTCTCGGCGTAAGCGCCCAGAAGATCCACCATCATCGGCAACCGTGACAATGGCGGTAATATTAGCGCTGTATGATTTCAGTCCCCTCAGCAAGGTGGAAAGTCCAGTGCCTCCACCAATGACAACTATTTTTGGTCCTCGATATAATCGGCGATGCGCCAGCAACACATCAATGAGTTCTGCATCGCCTTCAAGTCTGAACGCCTCAGTAATTGAACCTACCGTGCGGCTTTGTCCCCAAAGAAGCAACAATAAGCCGAACAATAGCACAATTGGTCCACTGACGTAGTAGGGTAGAATGTCAGCAATAAATCCCAGCAAGCTTTTCAGTAACGCAATTGTCCAAAAAATTGGTGTCAGCTTAATTGAAATAGCAAACCCCAGACTGGCTAGCAGTACACCTCCAATACTAATCAGTAACCAACGTTTTATCGATAGTCCAGGGGACAACCACTTAAACCACTGATTCACCCGACGGGAGGTGCGACGGCGCGACTGCTTTTGCAGGGCGTTGAGGGCTTGTCTGAGAAAACCGTTTGACATACCTGATCCAAAGCAGTCCTAAAAAAAATGATTTATAGAAAATTTACACTACCTAGTTCACATACCAAGCGTGGAATTACTATATTTTTCAATTCCACTCCATCAAAACCGGGTAGTTCTAATTGCCAGGATTCCAGTCGAACAACTTCTTGGCTTAGTTTAAAGTGAAGTTTATGGAAAAGCGAATTTTGGGATTAGATCCGGGACTGGCGACTTTAGGGTTTGGGGCAATCATTTGTCAACAAAATCAACCTCAGGGGAGGGATGACTCAGTAACTCTACTAGATTTTGGTGTCATCAGTACATCTGCTAATACGGACATGGGTCAACGGTTATGTACTATATACGATGATTTGCACACCGTGATAGCGGAATTAAAACCCGATTTGGTAGCAATCGAAAAATTATTCTTCTATCGTATGTCAAGTACCATCCTCGTTGCCCAGGCACGTGGAGTGATAATGTTAGTTTTAGCACAGAGCCATATCCCAATTGTAGAGTTTACGCCAGCCCAAATCAAACAGGCTATAACTGGATACGGCAATGCAGAAAAATATGAAGTGCAACAAGCCGTAGCCCGAGAGTTGAATTTAGAAACCATTCCCAAGCCTGATGATGCCGCCGATGCCTTGGGAGTAGCTCTGACAGCTTGGTTTCAGCGTTAGAGAAAGCTAAAATTTAACTGCTGTTTTTGTACAATTATGGTTGCTAGGGGACTTGATTAGGATGTTGAAACTTGGACGAGCTAAAGCTCGTCCAAGTTTCAATGCTAGCTGTCCACAGAGCGATCATACGTTAGGTTACTTCCACACCGCTTTACTAAAGCTAGTGAGAGTTTCATGAGTCTCAGGTGATATAGCGCTAAGTGAAACGACAAAAGCATTTTGAGGCAATACGTAAAATTCCCCGAGGGTGATATTATACAGTGTTTTAAGCCTTTGAGTTACCTTGGGGCTTGCTTTCCCATCCATGAAGGTGTGAGTATTGTGGTAAACATAACATCTTTCTTTCAGGTCGCTACTACCGCAAACTTGCCAGAAGCGCGGTTCAGTCATGCGACCAATTAATCTATCAAAGATTGAGTTATAAGTTATATCAGACTATAAATAAAAAT
>JAQYWN010000715.1 GCA_029379265.1 Rhizonema sp. NSF051 | reverse complement strand
ATTTTTAATTTTTAATTTCTAATTTTTCACCTCGCCAGTTTTAAGGACTGGTTAAACGCAAGGAGAGGCGACGCAGTTGACCCCGTAAACTGGCGTCAACTACTTGAGAGCCTACTTTAATAATGACACCACCAATTAAATCGCTGTCAACTTTAGTATCTAGTTCGACAGAGCGAGCATTTGTCAAGGCAATGACTTTCTCTTGTACTGATTGCCGCTGTTCTTCTGAGAGGGGAACGGCAGAAATAACTTCCGCTAAAACAGCTTGATTCTGTTGCCGCAAAAGCGCCAGATATTCCTCACAAATTGGTTCTAGCATTGCAATGCGCCGTCTATCTACCAGCAGAAGCAAAAAATTTCGCAAATAGCCGTCACCTTCACCAAGTATTTGGTTGATAACTGCCTTTTTATTTTCTGGCTGAATAAAGGGATTGTCCAGGAAGTTATGTAGTTGTTCGCTCTCGGAAACTAAGCTACGCAACGAACGCACTTCTTCGCCGATCTCCTCTGTCGAGTTTTTTGATTGAGCAACCGACATCAAAGCCTGTGCGTAGGGTTGAGCTATTTCAGCTATTGCTATTTTACTTTTCATTCATTGGCTCCCAGTAGAGCTATACTGCGGTCAATTAATGTATGTTGGGCATCATCGGCAATTCCACTCCGCAGTTCCGATTCCACTTTTTGCAATGCCATAGCGACTACCCGAGCCCGCAGTTCGGCGATCGCTCTATCCTGCTCTGAGTTCAAATCTGCTGCTGCAGTATCCTTCATCCGCTCAATATCAGTTGCAGCCTGAGCTAGTATAGCTTCTCTTGCTCGAGAAGCATTTTCTTCTGCTGCTTTTTTTATTTTCTCTGCTTCTGCTTGAGCTTGTGCCAATTTTTGCTGCTGATCTGCTAACGCTCCCTGTGCTTCAGTCAGGCGTTGCTCTGCACTTTTAATTGCTGTTCCAATTCGTTCGCGGCGTTCTCCAAGCGTCTTGCCCAGAACCTTTCGCCCAAAGATGACCAGCACACTAATAATAATGACAAGGTTAATCAGGTTGGTTTGCAAAATATCGGTATTTAGACCAAACCCATGATTTCCTGCACTTTCTGCTAAATCACCTCCGACGGCGCTGGCTTCTGCCATTAACAGTAAAAAAGTCCCCATGTTTTTTCATCCACGACTGCGCTGCCAAAGCTGTTTGTCTTTTGTCATTAGTCATTTGTCTTTACTCATGACTAATGACCAATAACTAATGACTAATAACTCATAACTATTTTATTAGTTAACGCCGACCTACTAGTTCGGCTCCTAAAAGCTTTTCCAGTATTTGGCGACTGAGAGAATCCACCTCTCGCTCTAGGGAGGTAAAAGCCTGCTGTTTTTGCTGCTCAATTTCCTGAGCCGCTTGTTCCCGTTGTCCTTGAGCTTCTTTCTGGGCTTGGGCTATTTTTTCTGCCGCAATTTTCTGTGCTTGAGCTTGAGCATCAGCGATAACTGTTTGTGATTGCCGCCTTGCTCCTGCGAGTTCTTGCTCATACTGCTGCGCCAATTTTTCGGCTTTTGTCAAGCGTTCCTGTGCTTCCAATTGGTTCTTGCGGATGTAATCATTCCGCTGATCAATTGCATTGCCCAGTGGCTTGTAAAAAACGGCATTCAAAATCACAGCTAAAAGTAGAAACTGGATCGCCATCAAAGGCAGGGTAGCATCTATATCAAACAGACCCCCTTCTTTGGCAACCTTTTCTACAGCCAATAAGGTTATCCAGTGTGTCATGGTTGCTTGCTTATTTCTCTCTACATATTCAGTCCTGAGTCCTGAGTCCTGAGTCCTGAGTACAACAAGAGTGCTAAGTTTTAAGTCCTGAGTTGAGACTTTTCAGGACTTTGACTAGTATGAAGATTTAAGGGAAAACCTGTCTTCTTCATACTCAGCACTCAGTAACGCCAGTCGCCTCAACGGGGGGGAACCCCCGCACGGCGCTGGCTCCCCAGCACTCAGCACTCTCTATGGCACTCTCTATGCGAATGGGTTAGCAAACAATAGTACTAGAGCAACGACCAGACCATAAATGGTTAGCGCTTCCATGAATGCCAAACTTAACAGCAAAGTACCGCGAATTTTACCTTCTGCTTCTGGCTGACGAGCAATACCTTCTACAGCTTGACCTGCAGCATTTCCCTGACCAATGCCAGGACCGATCGCAGCCAAACCAACAGCTAGAGCAGCAGCTAAAACCGAAGCAGCAGAAACCAATGGATCCATGATCTTCTTTCCTTACTTTACTGATTTTGTCATTTGTCCTTTGTCATTTGTCTTTTGTCATTTGTCATTAATTTTCCACTAACAACTCATGACTAATTAACGAATGACTAATGATGTTCTTCGCCACCGTGATGATCTTCCATCGCTTCACCGATGTAAGCAGCAGCCAAAGTCGCAAAAATGAGTGCCTGAATGGCGCTGGTAAACAATCCCAAAGCCATCACTGGCAGTGGTACGAATAAAGGTACGAGCAGTACCAACACTCCGACTACCAGTTCATCTGCTAAAATATTCCCGAATAAACGGAAACTTAGGGAGAGGGGCTTAGTGAAGTCTTCAATAATTTTGAATGGCAACATAAACGCCACTGGTTGAACGTAGTTGCCAAAATACCCCAAACCCTTTTTGCTGAATCCTGCGTAGAAATACGCCAGTGATGTCAACAATGCTAAGGCAATAGTTGTATTGATGTCACTGGTTGGCGCTCCAAGTTCACCTTCGGGTAGCTTAATCAGCCGAAAGGGAACAAGTGCTCCTGACCAATTTGACACAAATATGAACAAAAACAAAGTACCAACAAATGGCACCCAAGGGCGATACTCTTTCTCGCCAATTTGGTTTTTCGCCAAATCCCGAATAAATTCCAGGGCATACTCCATCAAGTTCTGTAGCCCACTAGGAATCCTTTTGATTTGACTGCTAGCCGCAATCGAAGCTAGCACTAGTACGCCGATGACGAACCAGGAGGTGAGAAACACTTGCCCGTGTAGCTTCAAGTTGCCTATTTGCCAGTACAGATGTTTTCCCACTTCCAATTCGGCAAGTGGAAAATTGAAGAAGCTCAGAAAATTCACCATTTTCTTTCCATATCAATTAATCCTCCAATTTTACCTGGAGAAAAGGAGCGGTTTTGCAGTGTGGATTCGGATTTTTCTTCTATAGAAAACTCTTGTTCCTCTACAAAGTTCGCCTGAGCATTTTGTGGTTGCTGGATCTTTGGCGAGCTAGAGACAAATGCCAACCTAACTACATAGATGATGAGAGCTGCCTTGTAGGTAAGAAATCCCAAAAAGATAGGCAATATACGTAGTTGATTCAACCGCGATGCCAGTAGAATGACCCCTACTATTAAAGCTAAGCGAGTTTTACTCAGATGGCTTTTTTCATTACCCAAACGCTCAACATCTTTTGCCAACATCCTCAAATAAACCACTCCCACACACGCCCCTAGTAAATAATTCAGGGCAATATTTAGGGAATAAAAAACACAAACAGAGATACAAATAATCCCCGTCAAGACAAGAGTGATGAGCAGCAACCCTTGGTAGAGCTGATAGAACTCTTGCATAGAGTTGACCGGTTCCGATTCCTCAAAACCAGATTGAGTGTCTTGTCTTGTTGTCGGCTTAGGATCGATCAATTCGTCTAACGAGCTCACAGGACTTGAAACCAGTACAGCTAATTATGTTGACTACATATTCAACCAGCTGAATCATATCACGAGCGGGTAACAATACTTTAGGAAAAAACAATTAACTTTATTTGTATGCAGGATTTGTGAGTGGGAGGTGGGGAAAATGTACATTTTTATGCTATAAGAGCTTTTGGAAAGTTTCGCATAAACATTCAGGCGATCGCACATCCTCCTTAGTGAGAACTCCCCTTCGGAGGACGCTACGAACGTCGTTCAAAGCAGCGTATCCCATTGGGAGAAGATCGCTTTGGGAAATTTGCCTCATGCGCCCTCTCCTCTCCCTCAGACACTCGTTGCCCTTAACAAGGAGGGTTCAAGTCCTGCTTTTAAAGGGTATTCCGGTAGAGCTAAAATATTTTTTTGGTCAAAAATGTTACATTTTAAAAACTTTCTCCAATGTCTTGGAAACCAGCCAAGTTTAAGCTGACCCCACCTAAAGGCACCTACAGGTCTTCCTTAAAGATATTGTATAATTTTAGAACACATAAAGCTTAGTGAAAGATGGCTAACCAAAAGCTGTTGTTAGAAATTCCAGAGTCTCTCTTTTAGCAGCTGCATCACCTTGCTGAGTTGACTGGACAATCTATTGAATCCCTTGCTTTACAAAATATCAAGAGCAACTTATCCTGTGTTACAGTAAAAGATTATGACCTTGATGACCTACTGTCAGGAGTTACACCCAGTGAACTACCCACACTGACTTTGCAGTACAGTGTGGGCTTCTGACATTCGTTGAA
>JAQYWN010000714.1 GCA_029379265.1 Rhizonema sp. NSF051 | reverse complement strand
GTAAACCCGCCCGTACAGTCGATCTTCGGGTTTAATCTAGTAACTTGTCAGTAAAAACGAACAATCTTGGTAAACCCGCCCGTACAGTCGATCTTCGGGTTTAATCTAGTAACTTGTCAGTAAACACGAACAATTTTGGCAAACCCGCCCGTACAGTCGTTAGTCGTTAGTAGAACTTTTTGACAACTAACAACTAACAATTAACAAAAATTATTGTCCGCAACACTTATCAATTCCCAAACTTTCTAAGAGTAGATCGCTGACAGCGTTGGCGATCGCAAACTCTCCATAAAAACTTTTGGAAAAATCAAACCCCTGCATTTCAGTGACAATGGCAAGTACAAGAGATCCCAGATCGTTTTCACCTTCCATGCGTTGTCGCACGAAAATCTTTGCCACTCGTTCGGCAATATTTTGATTAACAGCTTCTGGGATAAACTCCTTATCTAGCCAGGGATGCAAACGCTGTCGCAACCATTCTCCCTCTAATTCGGGATTTTTAGAAGGAGGTAAAGTGATGGGTGGAATTGGTTCAGTCATTTTCTCGTTGAGGGTGCCATCCCCCGGCTAAAGCGCGAGGCTTCTCACCTTCCATACTATTTCTGATAACGATCTTAGATCATTTATCAACCATATACTGAAAATTACTCTTGAATCAACCGCCTCTTCACCATAGCTAAAAGAAAACGTTCAGCTAAGAGACTTCTAAGGAATAAATTACTTAACAAAATAGCGATGCTCTCATGTTCGGTAAATGACTTATAAATAAAAGATAGGTTCGTAGTTGAGGACAGTTCGGAGGAGGGTTTCCCTCCGAAAGAATCTGTCCGTGCGCTTCAGCGCTCTTAAACTTTTGAGAGCGCTGAAGCGCAGCTACAAACATTATTTTAAGTGTTCAACCGAACATGAGATTACCTTTCTCATCATGATTGTCATTATTGTTTAATTCTGTGTAATATTACGCATGCAATTTCTTCTTCCTCTCCCTCTCTCCCTAAACGAAAACCCATTCTGCCACAATTGTAAGAAAAACCACATTTTTTCCTATGCAGTATGATGTCGCCGCTATTATTCACGGTTATGCTCAGGGATATTTTCTCATGGCTGATGAGAATGATGTCTTAGAGTGGTATTCCAGTCGCGATCATACTCTCATACCCTTAGATGAGCGATTTCGCTATCCGAAATCTTTACAGCGCGTTCTTAATCAAGAACGTTTTACTGTGGCAATTAACCGCGACTTCGAGGCTGTGGTAGCTGGATGTGCCAACCGGGAAACAACTTGGATTTCACAAGAGTTACAAGAAATTTACTGGGAACTCTATCAGACTGGTTGGGCATATAGTTTTGAAACTTGGTTGGGGGATGAACTGGCTGGAGGAATTTTAGGAATTGTCATCGGTGGTGCTTTTATTGGGGAGTCGATGTTCTACCACATTCCTGAAGGATCTAAGACGGCAATGGTGAAGTTGGTTCAACGGCTACGAGATCAGCAATTTGTACTGTTTGATGCCCAAATGATGAATCCTCATTTGGAGAGGTTTGGTGCTTATCGCGTTGAGAATGAGGAGTATCATTCATTACTAAATACAGCAGTGCGACGCAAGTGTTGTTTTCTGTAAAATTTCTTCTCCTTGACATTCCCCTACTAAAATGAGTTCAATTCTTGCAGGCTAAGCCAAGTCAGTAATTTCCCATAGACTTAATAGACTCTTTCAGTTCTTAAGCACACTGCGTTTATCCCGACGCCGCTTTAGTTAAAAACGGAGGTATTGGGCAATCGAGTGTCATGGCGATTCCCCGCAGCAAATTCGCTTGGTTGGGAGAAACTTGACGATCTACGAGTACTGTGTGGGCACAGGCATCAACGATCGCTTGCTTAAGTTTGGGACTGGCGAGGCACAAGCGATCAATGCTTTTCTTCACATCGGCGAAGTTACAGGCGATTGGTGCTTGCGGAGCTTCAAGTTGTCCAATGCCCGGAAGTCTAAACACTCCAGAACGAAATGCATAAGCAACAGTCTCAGGTTGAGATTGTCCGACTTGTGCTAATGCCGAAAGTAGCAAGATACAATCCGACCAAATCTGTTCGATTGAGGTGAATTGTACTGTTTGAGGCGAAGAAGGAGCAAAGCAAGGTTGGAGGCGATGCCACAGGACTAACTGAAACACAAACTCCCACATTGAGACGGTACCTGCGATGATTAAACCTTGGACGCATTTGCACAATCTTTGGCAATCTTTCGGAGAACCTTGACGCAATGCGGGTACTGTCAAATCTAAAAGCGGTAAGCGAATACCCAAATCTAACAAGTTAATTTCGCTACTTAGGGAGAGTGTTTTATCCACCAAATCACTTGGTTGTACTTGGCGCAACCAAGCAATTTGGCGATCGCGTATTTGAGTATTAGTACGATCTAACACCAGTGCAAAAACGATCGCCATTGCGCTCTGCTGATTGTGTACACTCAACCGTAGAGACTCTGGTAAAGATGATAACAACTCTTGGGCATCAGCAAAATGCTCTGGGGCAACCGTTCCCACCTGGGCGACAACGTTTTCTGGCAATGGTTCTGTTGTCTTGCCAGCAAAACCCATTGCTAGCGACTCATCGGAATGCATCTCGTTACTAACAGCAGATGGCATTGGATCACCTGGTTTCAAACCACGGATGCTACGAATACGTTCTGTCAGTGGTGGGTGGGTAGCAAACATACCTTCCCAGAAGGAGAGTTGCAGGGCATTCCCAAAGAACATATGACTGGCGGCTTCCGCACCCGATGAATTTAAATGCGAACCCATGCGTTGCAGTTTTTCCAGTGCCCCAGAAATCCCTTCGGAGTTGCGAGTGAATTGTACTGCTGAAGCATCAGCAAGAAATTCTCGTTGCCGAGATACTGCGGCTTTAATCAAACGACCACAAATTAATCCTAAAACTCCAATCGCCATCAATGCCAAACCAAACACCCATAAAGATTGATCTTTGTTGTCTTCGTTGTCGTCACGAGAGTCACTGCGAAAGTAGACGATGAGTAGCCCTGTCTGGTAAATGAACAAAATTCCGTGCAGCAATGCTACCAAACGCAAATTCAACCCCATATCTCCATTGAGAATGTGGCTGAACTCATGACCGATGACACCTTGCAACTCATCCCGGTTAAGATGTTCCAAACAACCTCGGGTGACTCCAATCACAGCAGTGTTGGGAGAGAACCCAGCAGCAAAGGCATTGATACCAGGTTCTAAGTGCAGGAGATAGACCGACGGTACAGAAATACCAGAGGCAATCGCCATTTCTTGTACAATGTTCAACAGTTGTCTCTCTTGGGCATCAACCGTTTCTAACGGTAGCAGTCTTCCACCCAACTCTTTGGCGATTGCCTTTCCCCCCTCCCGGAGACAGATAAATTTGTACAAACTAGGTACAACGATCACCGCAGTCGTAACACCAGCAACAACGATAAATAAAGGTGGATACCACCACATCCGAGGAGCTAAGTGGAATAAAAATAGCGTAGCAATATAAATTGCGACAATGATGGCCGCGATCGACAGAACAAACAGCCCAATTAATTGTTGCGTCTTATGGCGTGCCCGGTCCTGATTTTCAAAGAAATTCATACGAACTTAAAAAGACACGTGTGGAACAGCTTTCTTTTCTGGTGCAGCTTCTGGTAAGAGTTCTGCAGGAGCGAAGTTAAAAGTATTTGCCACTAAATTGCTGGGGAAAGACTCTATCACCGTCATGTAAAGAGTCACCCCATCATTGAAAGCCTGACGTGCAAAGGCAATGCGGTTTTCGGTAGAAGAGAGTTCTTCCATCACCTGGCTCATCGCTCGATCTGCTTTCAAATCAGGATAAGATTCAGAAATTGCCACCAAGCGGCTCAATGCACCTGTGAGTGATGCTTCAGCATTCCCCAACTGCTGCATAGCTTGTGGATCGCCTGGATTTTGCACGGCACGACTACTAGCAGCTATAGCAGAATTTCGCGCGGCAATAACTGCTTCCAATGTTTCCCGCTCATGTTTCATATACCCTTTGGCTGATTCCACCAAATTGGGAATTAAATCGTAGCGGCGCTGTAATTGAATATCAATTTGGGAATAAGCATTTTTATAGCGGTTGCGAAGCTTGACAATATTGTTGTAACTGCTGATCAGAATGACAGCGACAATCGCAACCACGACACATGAAAAAATAAGGAGACTCATAAGACTCAAACCTATGATTTGCAAATATTTAAAGTATGTGAATTCTCAAAGAAAATAAAACTTATACAACAAATCAAGTAGAGTACTTGTTTGCAGATGCAATGCTTTTGTTAGTCACAGGAGCTTTTATATAGCAGTCCGCTTTAATTTCTGAACTGACTTGTGTACGTAAACAGGCAATACGAAAGAAGACTCTTTATCTTATTGAGTCTTGTTCAAAAATAAAATAGGAGTCATATATACAGCAAGTTCCTGTATATAAATGAGTTTACGGGAAGTAAGC
>JAQYWN010000713.1 GCA_029379265.1 Rhizonema sp. NSF051 | reverse complement strand
CCTTTTAATAATATACAATTTATTTTGCGTGAGTACTTAATAAGCTGAAACCCTTGAAATATCGTTGTGTATGATGACCAGAAAGGGCTTAACCGAGCAGTATTGGGGTGGAAAGACCTTCGCAGAACAAACTAACCAAAATATCAACTTATAAGCAACGTCATCGGAATAAGTAGTTGGACATAATTAATTACACAATGTCATTCTCGGTGGAGAGCAGCGGAATGAAACAATCGCAAGGGTTTGAGGTGCTTCACTTCGTTCGCAATAACTGTAAATATTTTTGTCCACCTACTTAATTATGTAATTTTCTGTAAGTCTGGAAAATAAGGTGTAGGAGCTGTATCTCCTTCGTAAATGCAGTTTACCGATGCGTGAGCTATGCCACCAGACTACGAGCGGTCAAAATCAAATCGAAGAAGGGCGATCTTTCCCTTGGTCAGAATCTTAGAGAAGCTAACTTCAAGAGAGCTATTCTGATAGGGGCTAATTTCACTCGAGACACGACTTAACGGACGCTGACTATAGTTATGCAGATATCCGTAGCGCTGATTTTACTAATTTTAACCAAACATGATATGACACCTCAAAATAGTAATAATCCATTTCTCCAACTTAAAGTCCGCAGTTTGCTGTTGCGGTTTGTGCTGGTAACTATCGTTGTTGGGATTGGAATAGGGCTAATTCAAGGATTTAGCGGTCTAAAAATCAACGACAAACTCATGACACCGATTATCTACATATTAGTATTTGGGTTACTTTGCCTTTGGGTACTGGCAGACTTTAATCGTTTGGGAATCAACCGAAATTATGTCATCGGTCGCTTGCCAAACAACCAGAGGTGGTTGCCGCTAATAGGCTTAGTTATGATGATGTTAGTTTTTTCCATCAGTGCCTACTTAGTATCCTTTTATCTACTGTCATTGGTGGCACCATCGTTTGTGGAACGATTATTGCACGGCGTTGCCAGCAGTCCAACTACTCGCAATACTGCACCACTATTGTATAACTTGTTAAATGCGATCGTCTTGGTGATAGCTGCGCCGCTTGCAGAGGAATTTCTCTTCAGAGGAATTATCTTACAGCGCTGGGCTAGCAAGTGGGGTATTCGTTCTGCTTTGGTAGTTTCGTCACTTTTGTTTGGGTTTGGACATGCGAACGTAGTGGGATTGTCTGTAGTGGGATTGATTTTAGGAGTGCTGTATATTAAAACACGCACCCTAATTGTGCCGATCGCTTGCCATGCTTTGAATAATTCTGTGGTAGTGGTATTGACGCTGTTACCCAGTGGCTCAAAGACCCTCTCAACCACAAAAATGTTAGAGCGATTACATTCCGATTGGTTATTTGGTCTAATTCTTATGGCGTTATCACTGCCTGTGTTAGTGCGTTTTTTATCTCAAAACTGGCCTCATAAAGATGCAGCCATCCCCTACTCGATCAACGCTAACCAATAAAACCCACCCACGCTTCGGCCCTTGGTCAAGGCTTAAGCCGTATCGCCAAATTTTTCAAAGGCTTCCTCATAATATTTGCCATTTTTTAGTGACAAAAGTAAAAAAGGACCAGCCTATAGTAGGCTGGTCTTGAAAATTTGTCTTCGCGTTGTCTTCTCAATAAAGTTCAACCCAAGTCACGAGTTCCCAAAACGCAACGGGCAATCTTTCTTAACAATATTGTAACAGCCAACACAGATCTTTATACAAATTTTACAAAAAAAGATCTTCTCAGGGAAAAGTCACCTCTATCTTGAAGAATAATTGCAAGATAGGAGAGGAGAATAGGTGGAGCGATTTGACGAGCAAGGGGAGATAGAAAGAATAATAACTCCTGAGTGCTGTCTCCTTTGCCTCCTAACTTTTAACTTTTGTCTTCTGAGTGCTTGACTCCTATCTCCTCTTGCACTAGTTGCGGTTGTCCCCAGATTACACGTTCCTGCTTGTAAATCGCAATTCCCGGTTTAGCTCCTTTGGGTTTGTAAACGTGCTTTAGCTCAGTGTAAATGACTGGAACTTGCTCGCTCTGACGACCGCGACTGTAGTATGCTGCTAAATTAGCAGTGTATTGTAAATCTACGTCTTCTGGCACGGTACCTGGTTCTCGACGCAGTAACACATGACTTCCGGGAATTTCTTGAGCGTGGAACCATAAGTCGTAATCCCCAGCAACACGAAATGTCAGTTGGTCGTTCTGACGGTTGTTGCGACCGATGAGAACTTCAAAACCACTGTGAGTGCGGTAGCGGTAAAAGTTGGTAGTCACTGCTTCAGTTGAACTGCGGCTCTTATATTCTGGATCTTCTAAGTACTTCTGTTGAACGAGTTCCTCACGTATCTCTTCTAAAGCTTGTAAATCCTCTGTTGACTGATAGTTGTCGATTTGGGCGATCGCCGCTTCCACTTGCTCCAAATACTCAATTTCCGCCTTAACTTCTGCAAGTAGAGGCTCTACAGCAGTGCGAGCACGTTTAAGTTTCTGGTGCTGTTTATAAAGACGTTGAGCATTTTGCACAGCATTTTTATCAGGTTCTAAAGCGATCGCCACTGGCTCGCCAGTCTCAAAGTCAGGAAAAGTCATTTCCTTCATTCCGGGTAGCCAATCTTGCAGGTACGCCATCAACAAATCAGCCTTTTGTCGATACTCATCTGCTCGATCTGACTGCTGCAAGCGTTGATCAAAAGTCGTCGCCTTAGTTCGCAATTTTTCTAAAAAATTATTTAGCTTCTGACTAAGCTGATGCCGTAGTTGAGAAAAGGTTTGTTGATTGAGCTTATCAGTGTAGTAGCGGTTGAGTAATTCTTGGATATTTTTAGCTGGTTTCAGATTACCCCAATTCAGTACGGTGTAGCCTTCCTTTATCCAAGCAGGGTCAAATTTACATTCTTCTAAAGCTTGTAGCCATTTTTGCCAGTAATGAAACAAAATGCTCCAGTCATCTGAGTTGAGGGCATCGGTTGTGATTTCTAGATCTAGATTTGCCGCCAGTAGCAGCGACTGTACCAGTGACGGAGAAACACCGCGATAACTTTTCAGTAACTGACGCTTAAAAGCTCCCGGTACTAAGCTAACTCTTTCAACCCACCGTTCTGGTGATTCGCCAATACTTGGAACGACACCAGTGAGACTGGGTGGTTTTTCATAAGGTTGTCCCGTCAGAATCGGACGAACGCTGGATTGAAGTTGGTTGACTTGGTGAGCTACTGTGATAATTATATTTTCTGCATCAGTAAGAATAACATTGCTGTATTTACCCATAATTTCGACGTACAGGTGATACAGTGCGCTTTCTCCCGGACGACGGGCAAATTGCAAATCAACTGCACGTTCCCAAGGTGCGATCACCTCAATTCCCACCAATGCCAAACTCCCTAACTGATGTAGCAATTGTTGGCTAAAGGTGAAAGTGTCTGGTGTTCTTGGTGGTGGATCGCCAATACAAATGTGAGCTGCTTGAGGATGCCAAGAAATTTCCAGCCAATCCCGCTTTTTTAAGGTACGTAGTGCTATGGAAATGGTATGGCGATCGCGTTGATAAACCTGCTCTAACCGCGCTGGTAGCCAGCCTGTGCGTATTTCGCTACAAGCAGCAATGAGCGTTGTGAAGTCAACTGTTTGCACATTGATAGTTCCTGTTATCTGCCAATAATGATTTTGTTAGTTCATTCATACACCTCCGTATACCAGAAGTGTTGAGTTAGATTAAGCCCAAGCTTCATTTTATCAGTTCTCTCTTGCAAGGCAGAGGGCAGAAGGAGAACGTAATTTTTTATACTTTCAATACCACAGCTAGAGGAGCTTAAGAAGGTGGGTATTTTGCACTTGGTCATTTTTTGACGATTTTAGGGGAGGCTTAAATCCTAAAACGACCAATCCACGTTAATAACTTGAGAATTTTCTCAACTTAGATATTATACTCTTGTTTTAAAAGCCCCAGCAGTTTCTCTTCCAACAGCATCAGTAATGTCCAAAGTGCTTCAGGGAAGCGGAGTCAACGTCGATTCTCTACGTTTACCCAACTCTGCCTAGATTTAAATTAACGGTAGGAGTAATGCTTAGTTGGTATGCTTAGAAAGATTTTTTTTAACTATACCTATGGAATTAGAATTTATTCCTGTTGAAGAGTTTTACTTTGCTCTTACCTTAGCTGTTCGGACTATGGAAGATGTCGAAAAACCTGGTTTAATCGAACAAGTGCGTTCACGACTGCTAGTAGAATGCGGTCAACCCTCCACTGTTGCTTCGGCTAAACAGAATACGTTTAATTATGTATTTCGTGTCCAAGGCATAGACAATAGTCCAGCACCTGAAGTTGTGGTGTCAGTTTCCGACTGGCAGGACAAACTGCGCTTAAGCAGCGATTATGGTTGGATACTCGATCCAGAACGCAAAGCAATCCATACAGACAAGTTCAAATTACGATCCCAGTTTTCAGAACAATTGCGGTCGTACTTACAAAAATGGTTAGATATTTCCCTTAGCTAATTAGTTAAGGGACAATGGG
>JAQYWN010000712.1 GCA_029379265.1 Rhizonema sp. NSF051 | reverse complement strand
TCACTGTATATAGCTTAACATTTTTATTTTTTAGTTTCGTGATCGGGTAGCGATACAAACGTTTGTATGGATGGGATAAATATGGGAAAACCTTAGTTTAAGTGAGTGGACTTGGGTATGTATGAATTTGATTTAACGATTATAGTTGCTGCTACCCGGAATGTAGCCATGAAAAATTATAGCCAGGACGTATGTTAGGTTCGGTTAAATTATGGTTGAGTGACTAAATAAAAAATCCTCTAGCCTTATAGTACTAGATATAGGCTAGAGGCTAACATATCCGCGAAGCGTAAAACGCTTTAGTCCCTACTTTATGTTTATTGTTGTCAAATTCTCTTCTGTCAATTGACATAATCACGATTTTTTATGATCTGCCCTATGGCTTTAATCTCTGTATACCAAATAACATTTTTTTTGAGATAAGGGGGGTAGTGGTACAAACGTTTTTATGAATGGGGTACATATAGGTAGATATGGGAAAACCTTCTAGTATCTATCTCATACCATTTCACGCTCAGACATGATACAAATGATGGTTTCTAATTCTTTCCTCCCCCTGCTCCCTGCTAGAAAGCTCCCTGCTGCCCTATTCGGCAAAGTCTGCCGGAGGAAGCGTATCCCTTGGGCTGTAGCTTTGCGCTGTGCCTCATTTCGGTTGAAAACGATTTCAATTTTTCCCACCTTATATCCCGCCACTGATTCTGAGTACAGAATTCAGTGGGGGACTTACGGTGAAACAGTTAAATATTGTAATGATCTGCAATCTAATGTTCTGGAGTTTTCTGAATCATCTCATGTCCGGTAACATACCCATGTGGAAAAGAATGGAGCCCCGCTTGCACAGGAGGGGTTGGGGAGCGAGCACGCATGAGGCGTTTTCCCACGCCCAGGTGAGGATCGTGGTGGGGTGCAATGTCTACAGAAATTATGGTTAATTAACCGGACATGATATCACTTCTATTAAGGCAGTGTCTAATTTCCAGAAACCACTCAAGCGACTATTTCGATTCAAGTTGATGGATATGGCTAGCGAAATTAGCCAGTTTGTAAGCTTCTACACCATAGGGGAAAACTCTGCCCGAAACTGGCTAACAACCTGATCTAACCCAACAGAATGAGCTGCTTTAAACAGAATCCGATCGCCCTGTTTGACAAACTCTTTCAAAGAAGCCACTAACTCTGCATGAGTGGCAAAACATTCTGTTGGGATACCGCTTGCACCCTGGACTATTGTTTCGGTATCTGCACCATCATTCAAAACCATCAAAGCATCCAATTTCAACTCACGTACAGTTTCTCCCACTTGCTGATGGAGTTGGTGCGATCGCGAACCTAATTCTTTCATTGCACCCAACACTGCAATGTGTCGCTTTCCTGGTGTTTCTGCTAATAAGTGCAAAGCTGCCACCATAGCTTCCGGTGCAGCATTATACGTTTCATCTAAGATTACCACATCTTGAGGCAAAGTAAAACGCTGCGATCGCCCGGACGGCATATCCACGATCACACCGCTGAGAAGGCTAGACCAATCTATATTCAGTATCTGTGCCACTCCTAAAGCCGCCAAAAAGTTTGTGGCATTGTGACGACCAGGCAAAGGTAGAGGCAGTTGCATACCTGCGACTTCCAAAGTTTCACCATCAATCAACGTCCCTTGGAGATCGCCGCCAGATAAGCCGTAAGTTAAAGTTTTCCCTTGCCAAACTTTTGCTGCCGTGTCAATTAATAGTGGATTGTCGTAGTTGAGAATTGCCACGCCATCCTTGGGCATGTGTGCTAATAACTCACATTTTGCTTGGGCGATCGCCTCGACTGAACCCAATAACTCTATATGTGCCGTTCCAACATTCGTAATCACACCAATTGTCGGACGCGATATTTGCGTCAGTTCTGCAATTTGTCCCGCTCCCCGCATCGCCATTTCCACCACAGCATAATCGTCTTCGGCGCTGAGTTCTAGAAGAGTTTTTGGTACGCCAATTTCGTTATTAAAGTTGGCATGAGTTTTGTGAACTCGTCCCTGTGTTGCCAAAACTGCAGCGATGATTTCCTTGGTTGTGGTTTTGCCCACAGAACCAGTAACCCCAATGACAGGAATATCGAAGACTTCGCGCCACCATCTGCCAATTTTTTGATATGCCTCCAGGGTATCATTTACCTGTAAAATAGGGAATCCAGAATTTTGGTATTGAAAATCTACAATCGCTGCGGAGGCACCTTTTTCAAACGCCATTGAGACAAATTCATGTCCATCGAACTTTTCACCACGTAAAGCTACAAACACTTCACCCGGCTTGATGGCACGGGTATCTGTTTGAATACCGCTCCCCAATTGTGCTAACGCTGCTTCAGATAAATTTGCCGGCAGGGCAGAAAGAACTTCAACCAGTTGGCTCAGGGTGGCAGAACAAGGCATAATAAATTTTTCTGATTCTAATCTAAAAGCAAAAGTCTTTCAATCTTATAGTTCTTTTGACACTTTGTGCTTAGTCGCAAGCATTTTCATCTTGACGCTCTCCATCCCAATACGGTACGTCTGTGCAGTTCTTAGGCAGGGGATGCAGGGGATGCAGGGGATGCAGGGGATGCAGGGGAGGAAAAAACCAGTGGAGAACTAAAGTCCTAAAAACCGATTGACAAACAGTAGATTATATTTTATAGTATTGCATATATATCTCAAAAGTAGTAATCTACTTTACCGATAATATTGAAGTAGCTGTAATTCAATGGTGCCAAAAGCGATAAGTGTAAACAGAGATCTTAACAATGAAACATTGCGAAGGAAGCCTTAAAGGAGTTGGAGGACTAAACCTCTATTACCAAAGCTGGCATCCACTTGGTAATCCATCTGCAATCGTACTGATTGTACATGGGTTAGGAAGTCATAGTGGTTTGTTTAGCAACGTAATTGAGCACCTCGTCAAAGCTGGATATGCTGTCTATGGATTGGATTTGCGTGGGCATGGACGCTCACAAGGTCAGCGAGGACATATCAGGACTTGGTCTGAGTTTCGAGAAGATCTAAAAGTCTTCCTCAAATTGATTGAGGTACAACAGCCGGGATGTCCACGCTTTCTCTTAGGTCACAGTTTGGGCGGGGCGATCGTTCTAGACTATGTTCTCCGCTTTCCCACTGCAGTTCAGGGTGTGATTACGATGGCTCCACCCTTGGGACGGATTGGTATTTCACCCGTCAAA
This sequence comes from Rhizonema sp. NSF051, assembly GCA_029379265.1. Classification (GTDB taxonomy): domain Bacteria; phylum Cyanobacteriota; class Cyanobacteriia; order Cyanobacteriales; family Nostocaceae; genus Rhizonema. The sequence continues at coordinate 1,323 of JAQYWN010000712.1, read as the reverse complement.
TTGACCTTAGGGCGCACACTCTCACAGGTGATGCCACGTTTCGCACTCAATACTGGTTTTGCTGGCGCTAAAGCTTCACGCGATCAGAACGTGCTGGCAACTTTCACTCAAGATCGACTCATGCATTCTCGGGGCAGCGCTCGTCTAGCGACAGAGTTTTTAGGCGCGATCGCTTGGATTCAATCCCATGCAAATGATTTACTTGTACCCATCTTGATTCTTCATGGTGGAGCCGATCAAGTAGCTCTCCCTGAAGGTAGTCGTGTCTTCTTTCAAAAAATTGACTTTCCCGACAAAGAGCATCACGAATATCCCCAAAGCCGTCATGCCCTTCATCGGGATCTCGATTGTCAGGAAATGTTAGCAGACTTAGAAGATTGGCTGGAAAGGCATGTCAAAGGAGGAACTCTACTCCCGTTCAGACGGCGATCAATGCCAGACGAGTATATGTTAGGTTGAGAGTTGAGTGTTACACCCAATTCCTGCTTTTTTGGATTTACTTTACGAAACTTATACATGTTCTACCTCTGTACTCTGTACTTGGTCTAGTTCTGGTAAATTTCGTCCTAAAATAATCACTATTACCATCATTAATAAACTCGTTACCATAATGATACTCACAACATTTGGATCATCAAAATTACTCGTGCCAATTAACAATGCTGCGGCAAAATTGCGTTGAGCAGTTCTTGCTCCTAGAACTCTTTGGGTTATCAATACCAGGACCTCCTAAAAGATAACCTACAGTGAAGAAGAACACAGTAAAAATAGCACAAACAAGGATGACACCAGTTTTCAATAAAATAATAATCTCGTTGAAGTGTACTATCAGCCTCACTACTAAACCTAAAAGCAATCCAAAATTAGATATTTTGAAACTAATTGGTTGGAGATTGAAAGCTATCTCCTCATATTTTGCCTTAATTACAGCAATTTTCAGGTAATTAAACCACAGTCGTAGGGGCGAAGCGCGAGTCTTCTCCCAAGGGGAGACGCAATCATGCGCTCCTAGCGTCACGGCCCTTCGGGTTCGCCCTTACCAATGATGTGGTTCATTTAGGTAAAAATTGCTGTAATAACCCAATTCCCAACGGTGTTAACTTCAGAAATATTAATGGTTTGGCAATATCCCAAGAGTTGACTTGTACACCTTGTAAAATAAATGGTAGTGAGATTGGCATATAAAAGACTTTAAACCTGTCCCAAACATAGTGGCAACAACAAAAGCTATAAAGGCTATCTTGTCAAGTATAGCATTCTAGCTTTCTAGCAGGCGTGTGATTGTCCCGTGGTTTCCGTGTTTTCTCATTAGTTAATGTCCTA
>JAQYWN010000711.1 GCA_029379265.1 Rhizonema sp. NSF051 | reverse complement strand
AAATAGGATATCTATATATAACTCCCTTATACCGTCTGCTGTCTCCTCAATTGATAAGCAAGTGCTACCCATTCGTGCGCTCGCTCACAATCGATGGCTTCAAATCCGACTGCTCTGAGGGCTGTGTCTACTGCATCCTCATAATCAGCGGTAAAACCTGCTAAAATCAGGAGTCCACCGGATGTATCATCATGACATAGAGCTTGGCGAAAGTCAGAGGCGAGGGCGATATGTACTCGTGCTAGGATATTGCAAACAATGAGGTCAAATTTCTTTGTCGCATCGATGCTGGATACATTGTCGATATCCATATTCATCCAATGCCCCAGGTTACTGCCATGCCCCAGGCTTCCTTTCATTACCGTTACCTGTTCGGTTACCCCATTACGATGTACTGCATCTTGTGTTGAAACTACGGCAACGCTGTCGTTATCTACCGCTAAAACGGATGCCCCAAGCTTCGCCATTGCAATACTCAGAATCCCCGAACCCGATCCGAGATCGAGAACGTTCATTGCAGGAACAACATAGCGTTCGAGCAATTTGAGGCAAAGAGTTGTTGCTGGATGCAAACCACTGCCAAAGGCAAGAGTTGTCTTGAGTCTGATAACGACATCATCTGCCTCAGATTCATAGGGTAGCTCGTTCGTCAGCACCACAAACCGTTTACCAATTCGATGAACTAAAGAGTTTTTTCCTCCCTCTTGTGTAGTCTCATCAACTACAGCCATCACAGGAGCATCGCATAATCCTGTACGTTGTAAAGGTGAGAGCAAATTCAGGATTTTGTCTATGTGTGCATTTGTGTAAACATCCTGGGCTAGATACAAACGCATAGTAAACGCCCATTGCGATTGTTCTAAATCTTGAGCTAGCGATGTGCTTGAATCAGAACCAGTATATTTCGCGATGTGAACATCACCCGTGTAATTAATTTCATTGAGTAGAGAACATACCCAATCAACCGCTTCGGCTGTTGTATTAAGGCTCAATTCCATCCACACCATCTTTTATTCCTTTTGCACAGCTTTTAGAGCAATCTTACTTGCTCTGGCGATCGCTCATATCATGTCCAGCCAGTGAGTGCTCCTGCAAACGTTGCTTAGCATAGCGAATATGTGAATTTTTGTCAAAGTATTGCTATTTTCTAATAGAACCGCATACCTTTAAAGTCTTATGAGCTTCGGGATGAGTGACAAAATAATCTTGGAGCCATTGACATCCCTGCCCTAGTAAATTATCTAGATTCAAACTCCACAAAATCACTGTTCCATCTTTACTAGCAGAGGCAAGAATACCATCAGCGCTGAGTATAGCGCTTGTGACTGCATCGGTATGTCCTGTGAGAGTCGTGATAGGGGTTGAGGCATTTATTCCTGTTTGGTTTTTACCTCAAATTCCCGTTTGGAGCGATAAAAACAAACGTCAAATTCAAGAAAAAAGTTTGTTTGTCCCAGTATCAATGGAGCATTGGCACTTTTTACCCAAGCAAATGCTAATCTTACGGGGGTAAAATCACCTATCTGGGCAATGGCGAAGAAAGGCATTGCGGGTTGATTGCTAAGATTCCCAGTTAATCGAAGAACTGCTTTGCTATCGTCCCAAACTCCGTCAAGCTGAATGCCAATTTTATAGGGCAAAATGTTGATTGTTGCGCCACTATCTACTAACCCAAGTATTTCAGCCGAGCGATCGCGCGTTGTGGAGAGTCAAAGGAATCCTTAGCAAGCTGTCAAACTCGTTTTGAAATGGGTTGCTAGTTGAGTACTTAAATCGCATCTTTCGTATTGAATCGCTTTAAGACGCTGACTCCATTGCTTGCATCAGGAGTTCTCCAAGACCAAAATTATCATACGGCGTGGGTAAGTAGTAAGTTTTATATGGTTCTAGAGGAGAGATATCTTCTTTAGTATCCAGTTCTTCAGCTAGGATACGGATTAACTTCAGCTTTTCTTTTGGGGAAAGTTGTTGAATTGCAGGAAGGAGTTCGGTTAAAGTCATTTTGGGTTGACCGCTATTTTTTACCTTTCTTCTACATCATAATAATTGCAATTAATTGTGATGGGTATTATGTACTCAATATTGCTCTTTTGTTGGGGTGTGCGGAATGTGGGTTTTAGAGCAATCTTACTTGCTCGATAATGCACAATTAATTTCTAGAGATGTCTATTAGATTCTATCAAACCACTGTTTTGGATCGCGTTTGGCATGGAAGCAGGCAAGAACAGAAATTGTGTCTTGGTCAAAAACATAGATAATTGTGTATGGGAATCGCCGGATTAATGCTCTTCTTGCCTGTTTGTAGATGATTTGGTAAGCAAGAGGATTTCGTCCGATTCCTGAAAGGCAAGCATCAACAGCACGCACAAATTCAGAACCTAAACCAGGACTTTGAGATTCGTACCATTCAAAAGCATCCTGAATATCGAATTCTGCTTCTGGTCGGATAATAAGACTATAGTTCATTAGGAGAAACTAAGCGTTTTTTAACAGCCTCCCAACTAGAACCGCTGGCTGGGTTCTTCTTATAACTTTCTAAGCGTCGATCTAGTTCTTGTTGTTGAGCTTCACTCAAGGGAAGTTCTTCTTGCTGTTCTAGGATACTGTCCCATAAATCTTCAGCAAGTTGGATACGTTCTGCAACGCTAAGTTGAGAAATGTCAACTTTTAAAAGAGGATGCGTACTCATGGGTACAGAATTTAGATTTTAGCTTTCATTTATTGTACAACAGAGCGACTTAAGGCAAGCCAGTGACTGCTCCTGCAAACGTTGCCAAGCAGTGCTGACACAGGCATAACAAATGGTTTTACAACTGTATTATACTAAAGGAGAGCAACAACTCAGCTTAAACATGGCACAAGTTACCTTGCGCTTGGATAAAAGCTGCGCTGATTTCAAGTTTCTCAAAGAAAATCTTTGGGGTGATGTCTAACGACAAGCCGCTCCGCGTCTACGCTTAGTCGCCGACGCACAAAAACTGCTTGAACATCCCTTCGTACAAGAAGTGCGATCGCATTGACTAGGCATTGGGAGCAGCTTATGGTAAATTCAACAACTATAATTAAGGCGATCACGCATTCAGCAGAGTTATTTTTACATATTGCCCTTAGTGTCACTACTCTAAATCAACTTAGAGCCAAACCTTAATTAACTATGCAATCAGGAGAGAACAATGCTTAAAAGTTATGAAGCTATTTTTGAAAATGGTCAGATTAAATGGCTAACTGATGAGCCGAAAGTATCATCTGCCCATGTGATTGTAACGATTCTTTCGGATACCACGCCATCAGCAAGGCGTCGGACTCCTCCTGCTTCTATAGCAGGTAAAGGTAAAACCTTGGGTGATTTGGTTAGCTCCGTCATTGATGAACAGGATTGGGAATGTCTCAAGTAATCATCCTCGATACTCACATTTGGATCTGGTTTATCAATCAAGAGTTCGATCTGTTCCCAACCCACTGGCGAGAAGTAATCGAAACTGCTGAGCTAGTGGGTATCTCGCCAGTATCCTGCTATGAGGTGGCTCTCGCACAACAAAGAGGACGGCTGAAACTACCCTGCACAGCTGATCGCTGGTTTCAGCAGGCTTTGGAACAAACAGGTATTACATTGTTTCCGGTGACTGCTGAAATCGCTTACCAGGCAGTCAGTTTATCTCTCGTTCACAAAGACCCTTTTGATCGCTTGATTATAGCTACAGCACTAGTTTATAAAGCGAAGTTAGCCAGTATTGACGGCTTGTTTTCTCAGTATTTAGAACTCGATACATACTTAATGAAGTAGGCATTAATCTGCGGACACTCATACTATCCTCACCAGTTAACTTTAATTGTGCCGATCTACTTATAGCAGTCGCCAAAGCTGTTAGGACAAGTTGGTTATAGAAGCCTGCAACAGCAAAATTTGTATATTAATAATTGTCCTAAGCATCCTGTCCGTTGCTATATATAGCAATCCTATTTGAGTTACAAACTTTGGTTGTTCAGATCCCCGACTTCAAAGAAGAAGTCGGGGATCTTGGCGTTTACAAATCCTCAACGGATTGCTATATTTGTGCAGCGTTCACCGGATCGCATACCGTTAACTTCTTGAGTTCTTCAGGATAAGTGACAAAATAATCTTGGAGCCATTGACATCCTTGCGTCAATAGGTCATTTAGATTCAAACTCCATAAAATCACCATCCCATCCTTACTCGCAGAAGCAAGAACACCATCGGGGCTGAAACTTAAGTTTGTAATTGCATCACCATGTCCATTAAGAGTTGTTATCGGAGTTCTATCTGGTTTCCAAAGTTTGATAGTTCCGTCATCACCGCCAGAAACAACGATCTCTCCATCAGGGCTAAAGATAACATTTTTAACTGTACCGCTATGTCCATTTAGGGTCGTAGATACCCACTTACTTCCATCCGGTTTCCAAAGTTTTATTGTTCCGTCATCACTACCAGAAGCAATAATTTTGGTGTTAGCTCAGATCTTGCACCTGGAAACTTCAATGTTAATTCCTTGACTAAGTGCTAGGTT
>JAQYWN010000710.1 GCA_029379265.1 Rhizonema sp. NSF051 | reverse complement strand
CATGAAAATAAAAAGATTTTTTCAGTATCTTCGTCAAAAAGTAATTATACTGAAAGGAAAATTGAGTTGCGAAAAAGTCGCAATTGTGATGAAATACTTATGGGTACATTCTTTTAGTCCCCAACCCTACCTTCTCTGAAGAAATCATGTCAAGTAAAAGTTTATTTTTGAAAAAACCAAAAATTCTCAATCGTCGCCAGTTTCTCAAAGTAGGGTTAGGTGGAGTAGGGCTAACAACTGCAACCATAGCGGGGTTAAGTGTTTGGCAGCACCAGCAGAAATCAGTCGTGAGAGTGCCACCACTGCCAAAAATTCCACTCCTCGAAGTGAATGGTTTCAACCCCCTAGTGTTCTTAAGGAATTTTGACTATGGTACTGTCACAAAAGAAAATGGACGCACAGTGCGAGAGTTTAATTTTGAAGCGAGAACCTCAGAAATAAAACTCAATGCAGCAGTTTCTTTTGCCTCTTGGAACATTAACGGTCATGTTCCCGGACCGACTATAAGGGCAAAAGCAGGCGATCGCGTCCGAGTTATTTTCAACAACGTTGCCGGACATTCTCACTCACTGCATTTTCACGGTATTCACGCGGCCGAGATGGATGGAATTCACCCCATTCGTCACAAAAGCACTTTTATTTATGAATTTGATGCTGAACCTTTTGGAGTACATCTCTATCACTGTCATATTTCACCAGTAATCCGTCATGTTGGCAAGGGGTTATATGGAATGTTTATCATCGATCCACCACAAGGTCGTCCGCCTGCTGACGAGATGGTTTTGGAGATGGGTGGTTATGACACAAACGAGGATGGTCGGAATGAATTGTATGCTTTTAACGGTATACCAGATTTCTACATGGACCATCCAATACCCATTCAGCAAAACCAACTTATTCGGCTGTATGTCATGAACATGGTTGAACTTGACCCAGTTTTGACCTATCACATCCATGCCAATATGTTTAGCGTTTATCCTACAGGTCGTACCTTAACTCCTGGTTGGGAAACAGACGTGATTACGATGGGTACGGCAGAACGGCACATTTTGGAATTCTCATATCGAACTCCCGGTATGTATATGTTTCATCCTCATCAAGATGCGATCGCCGAGTCTGGATGTATGGGTCAATTTCAAGTTGTTAGCAACACTTAAGTAAGTTGGTATTGGGTCAATCAGCATTCCTTATTTGTTAGTAGGGTTCACCGCATCTCAACATGTTTTTATATATTTATGTTTTTTTGCGCTTATCTGGTAAATTGTGGTATACATAAACACGCAAAAAAACAGATGAAAACCCACTCTCGACAAAAATTCTTTTCCCCTGTCTCCTTGTACTAGTTAACACTGTGGCTTAGATAAATTAAAGATTGTTTCATGAGGGTTGTCATTAATCATTTGTCTTTTGTAAAAACAAACAGCAAATAGCTGTCTTAACGAAAAAATCGTCATTGGACACAAAGTTACTGAGTTATTGAGAACACATTTTTATTCAACTTTTCTTGGGAAAAACAATGTTGAAAATTCGTCCTTTTTACTATGTTATTGCAATTATAAGCTTCATGATTTTTGTGGCTTGTAGCAATCTTTCTAGTAACAATTCAGCTAACCAGCCGGCAGCCTCTCCGAGTGCCACAGAAGTCAGCACAAACAGCCAAACGAGTGGTGAAAAGAAATTTAATGTCAATACATCATTAGAACCAGAACTTGATCCAATCAACGAAAAACTGAAAATTGATGCACTCTATGACAAAATTAACGAGAAACGTCCTTATAAAACTACAGACGAACTGGTAAGTAAAAAAGTTTTAACACAGGACCAATATAACCAAGTAAAAGGTTTATTAACCCTAGACTATAGTCTCACTGGCGAATCTAAAGACGTTGATTATTTAGTGAAAATGGGGCTGATGAAAGGTCATTTGCTAGTCGCTAAGGAACTGCTAGATCTGAAGCGACCAGCAGAAGCTTTACCTCATGTCGGACATCCGATTGAAGAGCTTTATGTAACAGTTGCAGAGCAATTCCCACAGAGAAACGTGGCTGACTTCAAATCTACCCTTGATGAAGTTAAGGATTTCATCAAGAACAAGCCACAAGATCCCCAAGTAATACCCAAATTTAATGCGGGAATGGCTGCTGTGGATAAGGCGATCGCTGCCATACCAGAAACAGAACGTAAATCACCAGCATTTATCGCTCAAGTGAATAACGGACTGCTAGACTCAGCTAGTGCTGAATATGGAGGAGCAATTAGTGGTAACAAAATCGAAGAAATTGACTATCAAGACTCTCGCGGGTTTGTGACTTATGCTTACATGCTTTCCCAAAACGTTGCACCGCAACTACAAAAAGATAACGCCAAAATAGAAGAGCAACTCAAGACGAGTTTCACGGATCTCCGCAAAGTCTGGCCCTCCCCTCTGCCACCAGCGAAACCAGTCGCCACTGGTGATCAAGTTGCCGCAAAGGTTAAAAAGATTGAAGAGATTACCAAACCACTCGTAGGTAATGCTACTACTGCCTCTATTCCTGCGAGTCCCACTGCATCAAGTTCCGAGAGTATTAAGCCAGGACTTGCTAAGTTCAAGAATGTTGTAACTAGCACACTGGAAATTGCTAAAAAGGGAAACTTAGCAGAAGCCAAAAAAGAATGGGCTAACGCCAGCGATACCTGGGGACAAGTGGAAGACAAGATTAAGGCTCAATCAAAAGACGGTTACAGAAGCCTAGAGGAGAAACTTAGTGATGTGCAAACCACCTTGGCAATTCCTCCCAACCCAGATAAAGACAAGTCAATTGCCGCGCTACAAAGTTTGAATACAGCCGTGGATACTTATAACAACAAGCTCAAGTAAACGCGATTGTACAAGTTACAGTGATGTTGATGTAAATTGACCACGTTTTTGGGGCATACGCCCCAATTTGCGTATAGTTCAAATAGATGGCAACCGCTATCATCTCAAATGAATTTTTGGTTAATCAAATGTAATGTAAGCGGTTCTATAAGTACCTGTGCAAAATTAATTTTATATTCACGTCGCCGGAAATACTTGTGAAACCGTGATTCCAGGTTCAAGAGGTATATAAATAATTTTGCATGACTACTTAGCTATTAACCCAAGCAAATGCTGTTATCTGCGCTTAGCAGTAGCGAGTAGCGTTATACCAAGTTATCTTTGAGCGTATTATTTGCTTGACAGTCAGTCCAGAGCAAGCTTGATTCCAAACAAGACGAATGGCAACTTGGTATTAGCGATCGCCAGTTAACAGTAAGCCTCCAAGTTTATCTGAAAAATAATCGGCAACAAATATGAAAAAACTATGAGAAGAATTTGAAATAAATATGATAGTAATTCACCTGCGGATTCACGCTTATATAAACAAAAGTTTAATGGCTTTACAAAATTTTAAAAGGGGTTATAATAATTATGTCTGAAAGGGAGTAGCTACTGGCATTAAATGCGTGCCAGTCCACCTGAGTCAACATGCTGGCTATCATTGCCTGGTTCAGGTGACAAGTTTTTAAACACTTGGGAGCGAGACTTTCACTAAGTTCACGTCTGATGTGAACTTGGTGAAGTGTTTATGCGCTCATCAAGTTTACTCAGATAAGTGGCAATAAATCTTGAGTAGCTTGAGGCGCAATAGACCAATGGAATCAAATCTCTTCCTCTCCACTTTTGCACTGATTTTTGTAGCTGAACTGCCAGATAAAACAGCCTTTGCAGCTTTATTTTTAGCAACCTGTCATCATCCGTTCGCAGTCTTTTTGGGTGCAGCCGGCGCATTTGTGATTCAAAGCTTTGTGGCTGTGGCTTTTGGTAGTTTACTTAGCCTCTTACCGCCACAAATTGTTCACGTGGCTGCGGGCATTCTCTTTTTAGTTTTCGCCGTAATGATGTGGCGCAGAGAAGAACCTTCCATTGCTGAAGAAGTCGAATGCGATCCCAAACAAAAAGCTAGTCGTTTTTACCAGTCTGTTGTATCTGCATTCATGACAGTTTTTATTGCGGAATGGGGAGATCTGACTCAGCTTGCGACGGCTACTTTACAAGCCAAATACCATGCACCTCTCATCATTTTCGCATCATCTACTCTGGCACTATGGTTGGTAACGGCAATCGGAGTCATAGTTGGAAGTCAAGTAAAAAAGTTTATCCAGCCGAAACTATTACAAAGAACTGCTGCCACTGCATTTACAGTGGTCGGGATCTTTCTTCTGGTCAAGCATTAGCAGCCAGCCCCTAATTCGCTCCTCTGTGGTAAAGTGGGGGAATGCCTCATGTAAAGCAGGGCTCCACAGCTACCCTAAAAAATAAAACTTAGTTCACAACCGCTTGTAAAAATATGTGCAGATTTGTGCATCATTACCCAAATCTGATTTGAGACTTACAGCAATTTTCAGGTAATTAGGCCACAGTCGTAGGGGCGAACGGTCGTGACGCTCGTTCGCGAAGCGTCTCCCCTTGGGAGAAGACACAGCTTAGCTACGAAGATCGCCCTTACCAATGGTGTGGTTCAT
>JAQYWN010000709.1 GCA_029379265.1 Rhizonema sp. NSF051 | reverse complement strand
ATCTATTTTTATGGTAACAATTCTATTGAAAAGCAGTCAGCAATTAGCAACTAGCTAAAAGTCTCTCTCACATTTTTGATAAATTGATTCAGTGTATTAATAGCTTCATTCAACACATCTGTTTCCACAGGCTTGGGTAGATTATCTCAAACCCTGCTGCGACTACCCCTTTTGTATCGATAAAAACCGCCCCAAGTCCCTTCACAATTTGATAGCCTAGCTTAAATAGATTTGGAAAAACAGTGTGGACATTCAAATTGGGTGCGGAAAGACAGCTAAGAGAGCTTACGGAATAGATGAAATTGCTTTAGTCCCTGGCAATAGAACACTCGATCCTAGTATGGCAGAAACTCATTGGCGTGTTGGCAGTATAGAACGAGAAATCCCGATTATTGCTAGTGCTATGGATAGTGTAGTAGATGTTCGCATGGCTGTGGGCTTGTCGCAGTTAGGAGCATTAGGTGTTCTTAACTTGGAAGGTATCCAAACTCGCTATACCAATCCAGAACCAATTTTAGACCGCATTGCCACCGTCGGGAAAGATGAATTTGTTCCCTTGATGCAAGAACTTTATGCAGAACCAATTAAACCAGAACTCATTACACAACGGATTCAGGAAATCAAACTTCAAGGTGGGATTGCGGCCGTTAGTACGACCCCAGCTGGGGCAAGCAAATACGGTTCAATTGTAGCAAAAGCTGCTGCCGATTTATTTTTTGTACAAGCAACAGTCGTTTCCACCGCACATCTTTCGCCAGAGTCAGTAGTGCCACTTGACTTAGCACAATTTTGCCAGGAAATGCCTATGCCGGTCATATTAGGAAATTGTGTGACTTATGAAGTAGCATTAAATTTAATGAAAGCTGGGGCAGTTGCAGTACTGGTAGGAATTGGTCCTGGTGCAGCCTGCACTTCTCGTGGTGTACTGGGTGTAGGTGTACCACAGGCGACAGCGATCGCTGACTGTGTTGCCGCACGCGATCATTATTATGAGGAAACAGGCAACTACGTACCAGTCATTGCTGACGGTGGCTTAATCACTGGAGGAGATATATGTAAATGTATTGCTTGCGGTGCTGATAGTGTAATGATTGGCTCTCCTTTTGCCAGAGCCGCTGAAGCTCCAGGACGGGGTTATCATTGGGGGATGGCAACTCCTAGTCCAGTCTTGCCACGTGGTACGCGCATTCGTGTTGGCACGACTGGTACGCTAAAACAAATTCTTACAGGACCAGCACAACTTGATGATGGCACTCACAATCTTTTAGGTGCGTTAAAAACTAGTATGGGCACTTTAGGAGCAAAAAATATTAAAGAAATGCAGCAAGTTGATGTTGTGATTGCGCCTTCTCTACTCACCGAAGGTAAAGTATATCAAAAAGCCCAACAGTTAGGTATGGGAAATCAGTAATGGGTAATGGGTAATTTTTACTCCACGCCTCCTGTACGGGCGGGTTTTGTAACATGTTGTGTTCGATGAGTTCTTTCTATTAAACCCGCCCCTACCGCCTCCCAACACCAAATCTTTAAATAAATTTTTCCAGACTCTTGGAACAATTACTGGAAAAATCACATATGTCGCTTACAATAGAAGAAGCGGAGACGCATGTTTCCGTTCACTCCTCACACCACACTCCGCCTGAACTATTGTTCGGGCGGTTCCTTAATGGAATTTTTTAATAAATAGGGCTTGTTTTGCAGAGCGATCAGGGGGCGCAGATGTCAAAAATAACTGCTGTTTCCTGTCTTTTGTCGAGACACTATATGTAGCGTGTCTTCATCTGGAGTGCCTCTTTACAAGAAATATGAAGAATCAACCGGGTTTTTCGCTTCCAAGCAGCGGTTTTTGCTATGGTAGAATTTTTATGATACTTGAAAACAATATAGGCAAAGGTTTGTAGGCATGTCAGCAACGGCACAAGTTACGGACTCTACCTTTAAGCAGGAAGTATTGGATAGCGAAGTTCCTGTTTTAGTTGACTTTTGGGCACCCTGGTGCGGACCATGCCGAATGGTTGCTCCTGTTGTGGATGAAATCGCCGCTCAGTACGATACTCAACTCAAGGTAGTTAAAGTTAACACCGATGAGAATCCTAATGTTGCCAGTCAGTATGGCATCCGCAGCATTCCCACGTTAATGATTTTTAAGGGAGGACAAAAAGTTGATATGGTGGTCGGTGCTGTCCCGAAAACTACATTAGCTAACACTTTAGAAAAGTATCTTGAAAAGTAGTTCGGCTAAAAATTTAAATTAGTCAATTTGTGACTATCAAGCAAGTAAATTAATTGTAGACAAGCCAGAGACGTGGTCGGCTACGCTTCTCTGGATAGTTTGCAAGCATCTAAACGAGATAAGTTTTAACAGCATCTAGGTTTATCTTGTAACTCTCGGTACTTTTTCTGTCGAAAGCTACATTTTAACCTACTCAAAAACTGCTTCATTTGGCTTGCAGGCTGATACAAAGTAAGTTAAGTTTGGAGTAGAACTTTAGAAGTAACATGATTTTTTCCTAGAGACGTAGCTATCTACCTCTGTTTGGAATGAAAACCTCATGTTCAGATAATTGCTCTAATTAGGATCGGCGACAACTGCCGTCACTAGTACCTTGGTTTATTACTAACCAAAGGTGCTTTTTAATGTCAAAAAATAGTCAGTATCTAGTAGTTAATGGTTGGTAGTTGCTAGAAAAACCAACAATCAACAAAGGACTAATCACTCAACAAAAGCGGTTAATATAGTCGCATACCAAATTCAGGTAAAATATAAAGCCATTTTGGCGGCAGTTCTCATGACCTCATCTGCGTCGTTTGACACTTTAGAGTCTCTCTTAGCGGATATCGCTGAATTAATTGATCGCTTACCAACGCTAAAAAATCAGCAATTTATTAAACAGGCACTAGCTACCATAGTGCATCTGGCTGAGAGTGAAATTGATCGTCTCGATTGGAAGATCTTATCCGCTACTTTAACGGACATGGAGCTGGGTTTTCAGCTCTTTTATAATTACCGTCACGTTCGCAAAGTCACCATCTTTGGTTCTGCTCGTCTATCGTCAACAACCCCAGATTACTGCATGGCGGTTGACTTTGCTCGCCATGTAACTAAATTGGGATTCATGGTGATGACAGGCGGTGGCGGTGGAATCATGCAGGCGGGGCACGAAGGTGCAGGCAGAGAAAATTCCTTTGGTTTAAACATCCAGTTACCGTTTGAACAGCAAGCAAACCCGTTTATTGAAGGCGATCCAAAACTGATTCACTTTAAGTATTTCTTCACGCGCAAGCTGTTTCTTATGAAAGAAAGTGATGCTATAGCTTTGTTTGCTGGCGGTTTTGGCACTCAAGATGAAGCTTTTGAGTGTATGACTTTAAGCCAGACAGGTAAATTTGGTCCTCTGCCTTTGGTTTTAATCGATCATCCGGGTGGCGATTACTGGCGTTCTTGGAGTGAATATATTGATCGGCAACTGGTACAAAAAGGTCTAGTGAGTCCTGAAGATCCGAGTCTTTACACAGTTACAGATAACGTGGACGTCGCTTGCAATGCTATTACCGACTTTTACCAGGTTTATCATTCCTGCCGCTACGTGGGCGATCGCTTGGTGATTCGGCTCAAAACAGATTTATCGGATACTGACGTAGATCGACTCAATACCGATTTCAGCGACATTTTAATTAAAGGCTCGATTGAGAAGAGTCAGGCTTTACCACAAGAAGCCCAAGATGAAACAGCAGGACTACCCCGCCTCATTTTATACTTTAATCAAAGAGACTTAGGGCGGTTGTACCAGTTGATCGCACTGGTTAACCAAATGGGGACTCCTTTACTAGAGGAAACAGCGCATCCAGAACGCAAGTAGTTAATCGATAAGGGTGGAAATTACCATCCTTATTGAAGTTATGTAAATTTTCAGGCTTTCTAAAAGCAGATATTTAAGATTTTCTTTAGATTAAACAAAATTAGGTTATGATAAAAGTCAACAGATCGATCACGCTTACGAGGTACTTTTTGTGAACTCTTCAACATTACGTCATCTATGGTCTGTGGTTGAGGAAACTCAGACCAATACTCTTCTTAAATTTAGTGATGCTGACCTAATTCAGCAGTTACTCAAGCAACTAGAAAAAAAGAGCCTCCTCAGCAGTGATGAAGTTGGCACCATGAGTAATTACATTAGTTCTAGAGTTCCACTAATTCGTGACTTAGCTCTAGCTCGTTTGGCTTAGGGCAAACGACTTCAAAGGATTTAACAGTTTTCTCACTATTGACTTGCAGACGTTGACAAAAAATTCGGTCTGACAGAACAGCAGTTGCCATTGTATTGGTATGAATTTCCAACTGAGCATTTTGTGGTGCTTCAAAGAAAAGATGTTGTCCGGCAAAAACAACACGCTCAAAGTACCAGTTTGGAATGTTTGAGATTCGTGCAATCTGAATTTTACTGGTAACGTTGACGTAGTGGCAAAGAATGCACTTAGAATCGGTCATGGAAGATGAGTTCATCGTTCTAAATATTTGTGTTATAT
>JAQYWN010000708.1 GCA_029379265.1 Rhizonema sp. NSF051 | reverse complement strand
GCTATACTTTATTCAGCCGATTATAAGCAGTTTATTAGTAACATGAAAAGATTGTATGATATTGTTTCATATTTGTACCATCGCTAACAAATTAACTCAATACGAAGAGATGAAAGCATCCTTTTTTGAAGCAGGATTCGATGAGACTAGGTGTCGCTATTCACTCTTTGATAACTCAAATGGCAATGTCCACGATCCCTATGAAACCTTCAATACTATTCGATTGAATACAATCGAACCCTACGTTATATTTTGTCATCAAGACATACTGATAAATCAGGGACACGGATTTAATCAGCTTGTACAAGTTATAGAAGAGTTAGATAAGCTTGATCCGAATTGGGCAGTTGCAGGAAACGCGGGTATCAATAACAATTACGAAATGGTGGCGAAAATAACAGATCCTTGTCAAACACCAAATTGGTCTGGCGTTTTTCCACAGCAAGTTCACTCTCTAGACGAAAATTTCCTAGTTATTAAGACTTCTGCCGATATTTCATGCTCCATAGAATTGAAAGGTTTCCACTTCTATGCAACAGATTTATGTCTAAATGCAATAACCAAGGGATATTCATCCTACGTCATTAACTTTCATCTTACACATTTAAGTGCTGGTAATTATAACCAAACCTTTCATGAAGTAAAAGCAATGTTTTACAAGAAATGGTGCAGTAAGTTCAATTTGTGCTACATAAAAACCGTAACTTGCGTTACCATGTGTTTTAGCAAGTATAAATTAATACGATACCTTGGCTCTCGAAGTAGAATAATGCAATGGTTTTTATCTAATCGAGGCGCACAAATATTAGTGATTCCACGTTCGCAGTCTGCTACATAAAATTTTAATCTGGTTATTTCCAAAATAAATACATAATTTGTATTGACGATGGTTTACTAAGTTTCGAGTATTATTTCATGAATTAAGTTAATTGGAAAGTAGAGAGATGCAGACATTTTTGGTAACTGGCGGAGTTGGTTTTATTGGTTCTAACTTCATTTTGAAGGTTAGAAAAGAACAGTGGGCTAATATTATCAATCTCGATAAATTAACCTATGCCAGCAATCCTCAAAATCTTGCTCAATTGGAGGATGATACTGGATATCATTTTGTCCGTGGAGACATTGGTGATATTGAACTATTACGTAAGATTCTAGAGCAATACCAACCAGACGCGATTATCAACTTCGCCGCTGAGAGCCATGTTGATCGCTCAATCCTCAGCCCCCAAGATTTTATTCAAACAAACGTAGTTGGAACGTTCCAACTTCTAGAAGCTAGCAGAGCCTACTGGGAAAAATTATCTTCGCAGAAGCGATCGCAATTCCGTTTTTTGCATGTGTCTACAGATGAAGTATACGGCTCATTAGGTCCAACAGATCCAGCCTTTCGGGAAGATACCCCCTATGCTCCTAACAGTCCTTATGCTGCATCCAAAGCTGGATCTGATCATCTTGTAAGAGCCTATTATCACACATACGGTCTGCCGACTTTAACAACTAACTGCTCCAACAACTACGGTCCCCGCCAATTTCCCGAAAAACTAATTCCGCTGATCGTTCTTAATGCTTTAAATGGTAAGCCTTTACCAATATACGGCGATGGACAAAATGTGAGAGATTGGTTGTATGTTGAAGATCACTGCGAAGCTATATACCAGGTTCTACAACATAGCCGAATTGGTGAAACTTACAATATTGGTGGTAACAACGAACAGGCAAACCTCACAGTTGTTGAGAAAATTTGTGCAATTCTCGACGAGTTAGCTCCCAAATCCAATCGCCACTCCTCGCTGATTACTTTTGTTAAAGACCGCCCCGGACATGACCGCCGATATGCAATTGATTGTAGTAAAATCAAACGGGATTTGGGTTGGGAACCAAGGGAAAACTTTGATAGTGGTTTGCTCAAGACTATTCAGTGGTACTTAAAAAATCCAACTTGGGTCGAGCAAGTTCAATCAGGGACTTACCAAACTTGGATTCAGCAAAATTATGGTGAAAGAAAAGTGGCGTTATCACATTAACGACCATCAAAACCAACTGATACCATTTTGAGTTGATGAAACAGCTGCTAAATACAATCCAAAATCCAAAATCTAAAATGGAATGAGGAGTGAACGATGAAAGGTATTATTCTTGCAGGTGGTAGTGGTACACGGCTATACCCTCTAACTCAGGTTGTTAGCAAACAGCTAATGCCTGTCTACGATAAGCCAATGATTTACTACCCCTTGTCCACTTTGATGTTGGCTGGGATTCGTGACATCCTCATTATCTCCACACCTGCCCACCTACCGCTGTTTCAAGAACTTTTGCAGGATGGAAGCCAGTGGGGTCTCAAGTTTAGCTATGTTGAACAACCACGACCGGAAGGCTTGGCACAGGCTTTTATCTTGGGTAAAGATTTTATCGGTAATGACCCTGTATGCTTAGTTTTGGGTGATAACCTTTTCTACGGACATGGTTTCGTTGAGGTGCTAACTCGTGCAGCCCAGTTGCGTGAAGGCGCACTCATTTTTGGTTATCGAGTCGCTGAACCCCAGCATTATGGAGTGGTTGAATTTGATGCCACAGGGCAGGTCGTGAGTTTAGAGGAAAAACCAAGCATTCCCAAGTCTAATTATGCTGTACCGGGTATTTATTTCTATGATTCTCAAGTTGCAGAAATTGCCGCTCAACTCAAGCCCTCAGCCCGCAATGAGCTAGAAATTACTGACTTGAGCAAGGTTTATCTCGGTCAAGGACATCTGAAAGTCGAACTTTTAGGTCGAGGCTATGCTTGGTTAGACACGGGAACTCATGAATCTCTTCACCAAGCTGCAACCTTTATTCAAACTTTGGAACAAAGACAGGGTTTAAAAATAGCTTGTATTGAAGAAATTGCTTATTGCCAAGGATACATTGATGCGAACCAACTTCATCAACTCGCCAAACCATTAGCTAAAAGCAGCTATGGGCGTTACCTCATGGACATCATTGATGGCGATCCCACTGCTCAGATTCAGCAGATTGAGCGTATGGCATTGGCAAATGGCTTCAAGCAAGAACTGACAGAAACTGAGAGGGTTGGACTGTGAAGATTATTGAGACTGAAATTCCCGATGTATTGGTAATTGAACCGCGAGTTTTTGAAGATGAGCGTGGCTTTTTTTACGAAAGTTACAATGAGCGAGTTTTGCTAGAAAAGGTCAACATTACAGAACGCTTTGTGCAAGACAATCATTCTCGCTCAGCAAAAAATGTCCTACGCGGTCTCCACTATCAAATCAAACAACCTCAAGGCAAGTTGGTGAGAGTTGTAGTTGGTGAAGTATTTGATGTCGCTGTGGACTTAAGAACTAGTTCTAAGTACTTCGGTCAATGGATCGGTGTCCGTTTGAATGCCAAAAACAAACAGCAACTGTGGATACCAGCAGGATTTGCTCACGGTTTTGTCGTACTTTCAGAATACGCCGAGTTTCTGTACAAAACAACAGACTACTACGCGCCAGAGCATGAACGCAGTCTGCTATGGAACGATCCCGATCTGGCGATCGCATGGTCCCTTGAAGAAGAACCAATTGTCTCTGCTAAGGATAGAGCGGGTAAGCTATTGAAAGAGGCGGAGGTATTTGCATGACCACAATACTTCTTACAGGTAGTACAGGTCAGGTTGGTTGGGAACTACAACGAACTTTGATGAGTCTTGGTGAAGTCATTATTGCGGGAAGAGAAGTCTCCTCACCAGGTTTACGCATGGATCTGGCTCAGCCTGACACTATCCGTCATGTAATTCGTGAAGTTCAGCCTGACTTAATTGTTAATCCTGCCGCATATACTGCTGTAGATAAGGCAGAGACAGAACCTGACTTAGCAATGGCTGTAAATGGAACTGCACCTGGAGTGATCGCAGAGGAAGCAAAGCTGGTAGGTGCAGGAGTTATTCACTATTCAACCGATTACGTTTTTAACGGTAGTCAGGCAAAGCCATACACAGAAGAAGATGAACCTGACCCACAAAACATTTATGGTAAAACAAAACTAGCTGGTGAAAAAGCAATTCAAGCTGTTGACGTACCTCACTTAATCCTGAGAACAAGTTGGGTCTATGGCTTAAGAGGTAAAAACTTTCTGCTGACGATGCTGAAATTGGGACGAGAGCGTGAAGAGTTAAAAGTTGTAGATGACCAAGTAGGCGCTCCAACTTGGAGCCGGATGATTGCTGAATCTACAGCGCAAATTCTATCTCAAGGAACACAAGATACGATTAGCTTTTTAAGCAGTAATAGTGGGATATACCATATAACAGCTACTAATCAAACGAGCTGGTATGGCTTTGCCAAAGCGATTTTTGAACATGACTCCAACCCCAGTCAACACAAGCTCAAAAAATTGGTACCAATCTCCTCAGATCAGTATCCAACACCAGCGAAAAGACCAGCTTACTCCTCATTAGATACTGGGAAAATATCTAGGATATTTGGGTTAGCTTTACCCAGCTGGCAAATAAATTTAGAGCTAGTACTGAAATAAAGAAGTAAACAATTAATAC
>JAQYWN010000707.1 GCA_029379265.1 Rhizonema sp. NSF051 | reverse complement strand
GAGAACAAAAAAATCTTTATTTCACCACCTATTTCCCCTTAACCGAGCAGTATTGCCTCATAACCCATCTTCTTAGCATAACTTGCGACTTTAGCTTGAGTCGGATATTTGAAGTCGTATAAGACAATAGGAAATCCTTGGTCAATAGCAGAATAAATCATGGGGTTAATAGTAGAAAAGCTTTTTCCACTACCAGGTGCGCCTATTACGGCGGTGCCTCTTTGCACATCGGGGATATACAAAGGTGTGCCACCACTCCCCTTTTCCCCCTTCGTTCTTTTATCTTTTCGTCTACCAATATATAGTGTGGCACTGTCGCACTTTGGCGATTTAATTTGTTTGAGTGCCTTCTTTTTAGCTAAGACAGTTTCTCCTTTCTCTCCAAAATAACTAGTAGCCAATTTACCTTTTTTGCTACCTGAAAATTTAGATAGAACCGCAATGCCTACGAGAATTCCTAACAATGTTATGCCGCTGGGACTGAAAAGAGTACTCGTGTATTTCCCTATGGGTGAATGAGAATCTTGTATATCCTGAATAAAGTTTTTGTCACTCATGATGATTTATTTGTTGGAGTCAAGATTTAGTAATCGTAATCTTGCGTTGTTTTATTTCTGAAAGTGGTAAAAAGCTTTCTTGCAGAGGTGCAGAGGGGCAGAGAAGAATTTATAAATATTTTCTTTTTACACTTTGATAAGAGACAGATGCTCCTTCTCTCCTCCGCTCCTCTGCCTCTCTGCTCTTTCTCAAAGAGAGCCAAGAAATATAGCCGACTTCTCTTTATATGTGGCGTAATCGAACGGACCGATGTAGTAGGGAGAGCATCCTAAATCGTGTTTGCATATCCGAAAAAATATAGCAGTAGTGATACTTCCAGATGCCTCATCAACACTCCAGATGACTTGTTTGAATGCTTTACCAAAAGGATGTCTGCCTGTAGGCTCCTTAC
The DNA here is from genome assembly GCA_029379265.1 of Rhizonema sp. NSF051. GTDB lineage: Bacteria > Cyanobacteriota > Cyanobacteriia > Cyanobacteriales > Nostocaceae > Rhizonema. The sequence goes on along the minus strand of JAQYWN010000707.1, from coordinate 3,586 downwards.
CTCCATTCAAGCTTCCTAATATCCCGTATCCGCCCTTCACTTCTTGAAACTTGCCACTTATCCATTGAGCGCCTGTTATTCCGTTTGAGCCAGCAAGCTCTATATGAGCGCACTTTGTAGAACAAGGTACGTTAAACCCCTCTTGGTAACTGCCACTGATGGAACGTTGACGGTTATTTTCTACTTCCCTCAATGGTAAATCTACTTGAGCTACAACATTTCCTTGCGATGCGATCGCATTCGGTAAATTGTTGAACGATACCTGATTAAGTCCAGGCACTTTAGAAATAGTCGCATTCTGCCAGTTGCTAAAATCCTTCAGTTGTGCATTATCAATACCCGGAATTGCTCTTAAACTGTACTTCGATAAATCAATTTCTCCTAACTCTATATTTTTTAGTTCTGGGTTCTGCTCTATTAATTCTCCAACTGTTTGTCCTGCTACTCCAATACCTAGTTTTTGCTCAATCAAATCTTTGATTGGCGGTACATCTAAGACTTGTAATTTAGCTAAATTAGGAATTGCCTTAACCAACTCAGGTACTGTTTGCCATTTAGCAAGCGAGAAGTCTGACAAATTTATATTTTGTAGAGAAGTTCCACTCTTGCTTTCAATATCTTTTAGGCTAAAATTCTCCAACCCTAAGACTTTCTCAAAATCACCCAATTCCATTACCCGATCTAAGCTTTGTCCTGCCTGCCAAACCCTTCTAGATTTGTACCCTGGCGTTTCGCTTTTGGGGAGTTCAATGCTACCATTGCTGTTAAAGACAAAGGATTTGAAGGCTATATGCTCCCAGTCAGGAACCGGAGCGTCATTAAAACTTTTAGTAGGAATAATAGAAGTACTAGACTGTGCGACTGCTTTTTGATTTAAAAGTAATAACAACTTGCTCCCAGGATTAATATGTAAGAAGCCATGGAGAACCAAACTTATTAGTAAGCCAAACAGCATCCAATATTTCAGTTCTTTAGCAGTTTTGAACCGATTCACTTCCCGCGAGTTTTGTTCCAAAACCTCGTGCGAATTCTTGGCAGTTGACGTTTTTGAATAGCTCATTAGTATTGATTTGCTGTAGTTGATTCTCTTGAAAACTGTGCGAAGCTCTGGGGACGCGAAATCTGCCGGAGAGAGTACTCTCTCCGGCGAGTTTCGCGGAAGCTTCCGCCCCCAAGACTTCGTGGTTGTGAACCGAGTTCTAGTAGCCTTTCAACAAGCCTTTGGGATATTCCAGCACTTTGGGAAGCAGTAGTGAGGTTTTTACCAGCTTCTAGTTCTTGCACTAACTTTTGCAGTTTCTCCCATAGAGGGCTTGTCTCCGTAATCCATCGGCTTTCCTTAGCCACTTGTATGCCTCTATTGATTGTGGCGATTGCTATTGAATCTGGAGGTGGCGCTTGAGTTTTCGTTACATCTGGGGTAATTTGCACAGTACTGTAAGTTGGCGTGCCGCTACCCATTGTTACCTTAAAGTTATAAGTTTTCCGCTTTCCCTCAAGTGTCTCTGTTACGACTGTGAGGAGAGTGCCATTGACAGCAACAGGTATTCCTCTAATACGCACACGCTCAATTTGTTTTAGATGGATTAACCCTGCACCTGAAAGAGTGCATTCTTTATTGGACAACCCGGATAAGCAGCCGTCTACATCTAAAAGCACCGAAGATGGATCATCCAACCACACCCGCTTAATTGTTTCACCCGTCTCAAAAAATGAGAGCGATACTCCTGAACCCTGCCACACATCTACTATCTGTAACTCTGCTTCTGTTCCAGTCACTTTGCTTTGAGGAATAGTACGTACTGATTTGATAGCCTGTGCTATAGCTTGTTGCAGCTGCATGATTATTCCTAAAAATATCCATAAAGGTAAGACAATTTTCATAATTTCATCGACCTATTGACTGTAATTAGAATCTTTGTGCCTTTTTTAACAACAAAAATATTTGGTCTGGCAGCAATTTCTTCCAAAGCTTTCTGGTTTCTTCCTCTAACTTGTTCAGATATTGCCCCAAACGATCCCTCTAATAAAGCTGCGCCAATGGATCGTCTGCCGTTACTACTTGACTGTGAACTGCTAAATCCCACGCCAGATTGAGAGATACTAGTTTGAGTATTAGGTTGATTGATGACTTCTCCTACTTTAGCTAATCCTGATACCAGCCCTAATCCAGCATCTAAGCTAAATATTTCTCCTCCTTTTTTTTGATATTGATGAGCTATCAATGGTTTTCCTTGATCTCCATTGATAGTGATTGCCCCAGCAGATACTGGGTACTCAGTGCCGTCTTTAAGAATTGCCGTCACTTGTGCGATCGCTCTCCCTGACGGTTCGACTCCAAGCATTTCTACTGAAATCTGTGTTCCGGCTGGTATGCCTTCCCCAGTGTTACTTTTTAGTGGTTCGCTTAGCTGAGCAACAAATTGAGGTTTGAGCTGTGAGCCACTGCCAGGTGACCAAATCAATGGAGTTTCTAAGGTGGCTGCTGCGTGTTCTCCGATCACTAAGTATTGCTCAGGCTTCCCCTCAATAATCCCTGCTTCATCCGACGAGTAATCACCGCTCTGCCTAGTACCAGCATCCATTGAGTCAGCAGTAGCTACAACTGTCGGCGTCCAACGAGGCTTAAGTTGTTCTATTGCACTTATTTCTGGTTGGACTGCGACTACCTCAGTTTTAGAAGGAAGGCGATTGCTTTGTACTGTGGTACCGCTTAACCTACGTCTGGGTATATAGTCTGTGCCATCTGTATTATCTGAGCTACTTCTATTATCAGTAGTAACAGTAGAAGTATTTGCAATGTAGTTGATTCTTCCGGCACTGCCTATGGAGCGCAGTCTTTCCAATTCGGCTATTGGATCTGTGGGTTTTGCAGTAATCTCAGTTTGTCTCTGTACAGTTTGTGATCTTACTGTTGGTACCGATAACAGTGGAGTAGAGCTTCGTTGCCGAGTCGTTGCTGATGGTAAGCTTGCTTCACGTGAAGGCAAATAGCGTATTACAGTACGTGGCAGAGGTGCCGTCATTCTTTCGCGTACGGGTTCATTAGCTGTTGCCACCTTCCTCGGAGGCTCACTATTTACTGCCTGTTGCACTGATGTAGTCTTTGATTTTTCGGGCAAATCTTTGGGAGTCGGTGTCACAATTGGTTTTTGTGGCTCTAAAGTCTCCTTTGTCTTTTGACCATTAAGTTTAGCTAGTTCATCTGCTTGCCTTTGTAAAGCGAGTTTGGCATAGACATCTCCATCTTTTTTAGATTCTTTTGTCTTCTCAACAGTAGTTGCTATCAATGCACTTTTTGGTGACTCTTTTTTAGCAAAACTCCCATTCATAATGGGACCTAAAAAGAGATATATCATTAAAAATACGACTGCCGCCCCGCCTCCAACTACCGCAAATCGTGACCAAGGGGAGTTGATGAGGGAATGCTTAGTTTCTATTAAAGCTGAATCTTCAGTTTCTTCTTCAGGCTCATAAGTTTCATCATTTTCTTTTATCTGAAGGAGGTCATTTACTGTGCTTTTTTTGTTTTCAGTATCAATACTTTCTTCTTTAGATGATGATTCCTCATCTAAAAGTAAAGTAC
>JAQYWN010000072.1 GCA_029379265.1 Rhizonema sp. NSF051 | reverse complement strand
ATACTTAACATCGTTAATATGTATCGTCAACCTACCAGTATAATATAGCTTAAATTGCATCTATCAGAAAACGCTTCTCATAAAGAGTGTTTTTAACATCATCAGCGGGCATGAAATTGGTTACATCAGAAAATGCAAATTTAAGCATACAAGGGTTGAAAAGCGATGCAATTTCTTCATGCATTTACCAAAATTATGAAAAGTAAGAACGGTTGGCATTATCACAACTTAAATAGTATTCGCTATGATGGCTCTGGGCAATTCATGTAGTTCCATAATCCGATAATACATCTTGATGCTTTTGAACGTTAAGCTCTAGACGTGTAAGTTTGAACTGCTGGGTTTGTTACTTTTAAGCGGAGCAAAAATGTAATTCATACAGAATTTGTTAACTAGACATAACAATTGAAACTCGCTTGTCGATAGCTTCGCATATATTGCATAGTTCGTTAAATAATAGCTGCTACTGCTACTTGCGCTAAGTTACTGATATCAGATATCAATATTGGCTCCAACAAAAGCATTGAACTATAAGTAGGGAACTTATATGGGGACTAAAGGTTATCCAGAAGAATTTGATATTCAAAAATATTTACTGGTTCTGAAACGCCGTTGGCCTATTATTGCGGGAGTTCTTTTAGCAACATGTGGATTATCCTCGATAGCTGTGTTCCTACAAAAACCTGAATACCAAGCGAGTGGAATGCTTCTTTTTAAATCAGACAGAACCTCATCGCTGACGAAAGTAGGAGAAAAAATAGGGGATCTTGAATCTGTAATGCGTGAAGGAAATCCACTACAAACACAAGCTGTAATTTTGAAGTCTAAACCAATTTTAAAACAGGTTATCGATACTTTAGGGTTAACAGATAAAAAAGGTAATCTTCTCGCTCCTGATTCACTTAAGATTAATGTTAAACCAACTGTAGGTACAGACATACTTGAGGTTTCCTATATCTCAGACAAACCTGAATTGGCGGCATCTGTAGTCAATCAGGTGATGAGATTTTATCTTATAAATAACGTTCAGTCTAATCGAAGTGAAGTCTTTGCTGCAGGTGAATTTATTGAAAAACAACTGCCATACTCTCGAAGAGAATTAGAACGGGCAGCAGAGGCACTACGTCAGTTTAAAATTCGGTATAAGATTATCGAGCTGCCACAAGAGGCGAACGCTGCCATTGAGAATATTGCCAAGATAGATGAGGAAATAAATCACACTCGGGCTGCACTAGCAGATGTAACCGCTCAGGAAGCACAAGTACGCAGCCAACTAAATTTAGCTGGGGAGCAGACGGTAGAAATTACTTCCTTAAGTCAAATACCTGGGGTACAGGAAGTCTTAAGTGAAATGCAAAAAGTGCAAAGCCAGCTAGCAACTGCTAGAGCACGCTATACAGAGTCACATCCATCTGTCGCTTTCTTAAAGGATCAAGAAGCAACTCTAAATTCTTTGTTGCAGCAACGGATTGAGCAGATTTTAGGAGCTAAAGGGAAAAAGCAGATTTTAGGAGATCAGCAAAATGTTTCCCCAAGCAAGTTGCAAATGGGAGATCTCAAGAAAAATCTGGCAGCTCAATATGCACAGTTACAAGCACAACGCCAGGGTTTTTCCAGCAGAATACAAGCTTTGTCTAATTTAAGAGTAACTTTTAAGCAAAAGCTTGATCTACTACCAAACTACGAGAAAAAGCAAGGAGATTTAGATCGACAGTTGGCAGTTGCACAAAAGAACTATGAAAACCTGGTGACAAGATTACAGGACATTCAAGTAGCAGAAAGGCAAACCACTGGGAATGCCAAAGTGATTGAACCAGCTTCTGTTCCTAAAAAACCAATTCTCTCCAAAACAACATTGATCTTAGTTGGAGGTAGTGTATTTGTTGGTTTGGTACTTGGTGTATCATCTGCATTTTTTGTAGACCTAATTGATAGCTCGTTGAAAACGCTTAAAGAAGCCGAATCTTTTTTTGGCTATAAAATACTGGGGCTAATTCCCAAGTTTGAAAGTAAGATATCTACTTTGACTAAGTTAATGGGAGATAGCGTTTCTCCAAGAATTATCGTAGCAACCTATCCTCGCACGGTGATTCATGAAGCATTTGGTATGCTTCATGCAAACTTGAAGTTTATTAGCCATAAAAAAGTTCGCACAATTGTGGTAACGAGTTCGGTTGCGGGCGAAGGGAAATCAGAAGTTTCTGCTAATTTAGCTGCCGTTCTTGCTCAGGGAGGAAGTCGAGTTCTACTGGTTGATGCAGATATGTATCAACCATCGCAACACTACTTGTGGGGTTTGATTAACTCAGTGGGTTTAAGTAATGTCATTGTTGGTCAGAATGAATTTTCAAACACTGTGCAAGTATTTACTAACAACTTATCTGTCCTGACAGCAGGAGTTCAACCTCCCAACCCTCACGCTTTGATTGACTCTGAGCGCATGAACTCTCTAATTGAAATATTTTCTGACAGCTTTGACTACATAGTGTTTGATACTCCTCCTTTAGTTCATACGGCTGATGCTGCAGTTTTAGGAAAAATGGTAGATGGAGTTTTGCTAGTAGTTCGACCTGGTATTGTGGATTCAGCTAGCGCTACCACAGCTAAATCATTACTAGAACGTTCTGAAGCTAATATCTTAGGAATCATTGCCAATGCTGTGAATGTGAAGAAGAAGCTTAATAGCTACTGTTATGGTTCCAAAGAGCGAGTGAGCCAGGATTTTATAAAAACAGAAATTAGGAATAAACAATGGGTGTACAAATAAATTTGATGGTAAATACAGATTCTGAAGAATCTTCTACTTTAAATTTTTGGCAGCTTCTTAAAGAAGATTGGAAGGCACATGGATGTGATTGGAGTAAACCTGGATTCAGAGCAGTTGCACTTCACCGTTTTGGAGTTTGGCGCAAGAAGATTAAATCGAAACTTTTGCAAGCGCCTTTCAGCATTCTTTATAGAATGCTGTATCGCAAGGTTCGGAATACTTACGGAATAGAACTAGTTTATACTACCCAACTTGGTCGCCGTGTCATTATTCAACATCAGGGAGGAATAGTCATTCACTCACATTGCTCTATTGGTGACGACTGTATTATTCGTCAAGGGGTGACTTTAGGAATGCGTTTCCCAGATCGTCCGATGGATGCGCCCAAGTTAGGCAAATGTGTTGATGTTGGTGCTGGTGCACAAATCTTAGGCAACGTCACTATTGGTGATAATGCCAGAATTGGTGCTAATGCTGTGGTTTTGTGCGATGTTCCAACAGGAGCAACGGCAGTTGGTATACCAGCAAAAATCATCTCTTCTGCAAAAGTTCACCAATTAAGTACCGATTGAGGTAACAATCCTATGTTAATTAGCCAGTTCATGATGTGTACTAATGTTGTTCTATTAGTAAGCGCATTACTGTTATTGATTGTCTGTCTATTTTTTCTGATAGAATGTACTGCTGCTCTTTTGCCAAACGATCAGAGTCCTAATGCAGACAATTGCCCTGATGCCATTACTATCTTGGTACCGGCACACAATGAAGAGGTAGTTATCGCTTCAACACTAGAAAAACTGACTCCTGCGTTAAGAAAACAAGACCGTTTGGTCGTCATTGCTGACAATTGTAGTGATGCGACAGCCCAGATTGCCCGTGCAAAAGGTGCTATAGTCATCGAGCGTCACGATTCTAATCATAAAGGTAAGGGATACGCTCTAGACTATGGCTTACAGTATCTTGAGTCAGATCCTCCGAATGTGGTCGTGTTTGTTGATGCTGACTGTACAGTCGCACCAAATGCAATTGAGACACTGACTCAATGTGCTTACGCAACAGGACGACCTGTCCAAGCTACCTACTTAATGGTAAAACCGAAAAACTCTAACTCATCAAAAGACTTAGTTTCACAATTTTCCAACATCGTCAGGAATCTAGTTCGGCCCCGTGGATTAGCCCGCTTGGGGCAGACTTGCCCGTTGCTTGGTACAGGTATGGCTTTCCCTTGGTCGGTTATTCGTAAAGTCAATGTAGCCAACGGTCATTTACTTGAAGACCTGAAATTAGGCTTAGATTTAACCATCGCTGGACACAGACCAATATTTTGCCCAGAAGCATTGGTAACTGGAGATCTACCGCAGCAGTTGCAAGCTGCTAGAACTCAGAGAACCCGTTGGGAACACGGTCATTTACAAATTATGCAGACTTATATCCCCATGTTACTCTTTGAAGCAGTGGTTCAAAAAAGGCTTGACTTATTGGTGAGCATTTTGGATGTGTGTGTGCCACCTCTATCCCTGCTTGTGGTTATTTGGTTAGTGCTAATGACAGTTTCTCTAGTTTTTGGAATCTTGTCAGCATTATGGATACCAGCTGACTTCGCAGCGACAGCAGGACTTTGTTTTCTCATGGCAATTATTACAGCTTGGGCTAAGTTTGCTATTCAAGACTTTCCTTTACGTAAACTTTTAACCATTCCTTTTTATATTCTTTGGAAAATTCCAGTTTATTTCAAGTTTTTAGTAAAACCTCAAAGCGTGTGGATTCGTACAGAAAGGAACAAGATATAATCAAACGAAACCTCTGACAAATTAACCTTTCTCTTTTTCAGGTCAAAGTATGAAAAGTAAAGTTGGAAGTGAATCTCTAAGACTTGCCGAGAAAGGTTTTATTATCTTAGGTTTAAGTTTCTTCACTGGAGTATTTGGTGTACACTCTCTAGCTCTTGTACTTCCAAACGCCGTTGTTACCTTAATCAGATTTTTTGTTTGGGGAATGTCTACCCTTCTCGTTGGCATTTTGTGGAAAAGTACAATAATTATACTTAGTCGAAATGTATTACTCTGTATATTAACTGCATTAGCCTACCTCTCATTTGCCTGGTCAGAATTTCCAGATTACACGTTATTTAATGCTAGAGATATCTTGATGATGACCTCGTTTGGCTTATATTTTGCTACACGATTTAGCTTTAAAGAGCAGGTACAACTCGTTGCCATTACTTTATTAATAGGGTGTTTTCTCAGTACCATTGTTGCCTTGGGATTTCCGGAAATTGGCTTACATGGACTCGACGAAGTAGAATCTCACCCAGGAGCATGGAAAGGAGTATATGGACACAAAAATTTTCTGGGAAGCATGATGGTTTTAAACTCTGTAGCCTTTTTTTTGCAACCTAAAGAAAATCCTCTTATATACAGGTATGCTGGTTTGAGTTTTTCGCTGGTGTTGATGCTACTTTCTACTTCAAAAACTTCTCTTGTTCTCTCTTTTCTGCTTCTATCAATAATAATCTTCTATCAAAACTTTCGCTGGCAGGGAAAGATAAGTGTAATTTTTACAGACATTGCAATTCTGATTGGGGGATGTGTCCTTGTACTACTTTTAACTTATTGGGTAGAACTTTTAACTGGTTTAGGAAGAGACCCAAGTTTAACTGGAAGGACATTCATATGGGGTTATGCACTAACTAGATTAATGGAAAGACCATTATTGGGGTACGGACGTGGTGCATTTTGGGCACCTGGAAGTGAGTATGCAGTTGAAGCCGGTCAAGCAATCGGGACTAGCTGGATTCCACCTCACGCCCACAATGGCATAGTAGATTTATCACTTGATGTTGGCTTAATTGGTCTAGCACTTTTTTTAATTATTTATTTTACAGCTTTTGTTCAGGCATTGAAACTAGCTTACGCAACTAAAAAGCCAGAGGATATTTGGCCATTCGCTTATCTTACCTTCCTAGCAATGAATAACGTGACAGAGAGTTGTTTGCTGCTTTCAGCTAATGTGTATTGGGTCTTGTTTATCACAGTTGTTTTTACTATAAATCAAAAAAGCAAATTCAAAAAATTAACAATCTAATCATTCGCGCTTTTTTGTAAAACGTAGAAAAATATTATAGGAGGTCATGTGCAGTCTATTGGAATTGTTGTCATCGGACGTAACGAAGGAAATCGTCTCTACGAGTGCTTGCTATCAGTAATAGGAGAAGGAAGAACCGTAGTTTATGTTGATTCTGGCTCCACAGATGGTAGTTTAATGCTAGCTCGCTCCCTTGATGTCTATGTTGTGGAACTAGATTTATCTATTCCATTCACTGCAGCCCTTGCTAGGAATGCAGGGTTTGAATACCTGTTGCAAATAAAACCAGAAATCGAATTTGTCCAGTTTGTGGATGGAGACTGTCGGGTTGTAAATTCATGGTTGGAACGTGCAGTGAGTGAATTAGTTACTCAGCGTGACGTTGTCGTGGTGTGTGGGCGGCGTCGGGAAGAATTTCCGGAGCGCTCTATTTATAACCGCCTGTGCGACATCGAGTGGAATACTCCCGTAGGTGAAGCAAAGTCCTGTGGTGGTGACGCCATGATTCGGGCGATCGCCTTGAAAAAAGTGGGAGGATTCAATTCAACATTGATAGCAGGAGAAGAACCAGAACTGTGTTTGCGACTGCGTCACGCGGGGGGCAAAATTGTCCGGATCGATGCCGAAATGACTAAGCACGATGCCCGAATCACCCGTTTTAGCCAATGGTGGAAGCGTCAAGAACGCAGTGGTTATGGTTTTACCCAAGGGGCAACGCTTGACAATGGCAGTCCCGAACGGCTTTGGATGAGACAAATTTATCGGATTTGGTTGTGGAGTTTGTTTTTGCCTTTGTTAACGGTTGCAGGTTTATTGCCAACTAAGGGGCTAAGCCTGCTGTTACTATTAGTAGCCAATACTTTGGTAGCCTATCGAGTGTATCGGCGAACAAGGCTTTCCGGTTTTCAGTCAAAGGATGCTATTTTCTACGCCCTATTTTGTGTGATAGAAAAATACCCACAATTGCTCGGTCATATTCAATTTTACTTAATTGGGTTATTGAAGCGACAGCGCACCATAGTGGAATACAAAAAAGCTTCAGTAAGTTAACACAATTCTTTTATCAGCACTCATGACAACAAAACTCAAATCAGCAGTCATTGGTACAGGAGCAATCTCCAAAGAACATCTCAGTTTTCTTGCTCAAGGCGATCGCGCGCATCTTGCCAGTGTTTGCGATCTTTCATTAGCGGCTGCTAAGTATGCGGCGCAACGGTACGGTGCTGACTCCACCTACACTGACTATCAAAAGATGCTTCATGAGGTTCAGCCAGACATTGTACACATTCTCACTCCACCTAATACCCACAAGCGGATTGCCACAGACTGTCTCTCGGCAGGTGTCCATGTGTTTTGTGAAAAGCCTATTACACCTACCTACGATGAATTCAAAGAACTTTGGACTTTTGCTCAGTCTCATAACCGCCGACTGATTGAAAACCAAAACTACTGCTTTAACGAACCAATCCTAGCAATCAAAAAATTAGTTGCAGATGGCATTCTTGGTGAGATAGAGGAAGTTGAAGTCCGGATGGCGGTTCCAGTTCGTAATGGTGGAGTATTCGCAGACGAAAACTTGCCTAATCCTATTCATAAAATGCCCGCAGGGGTAATTCACGATTTTATTACACACTTATGTTCTTTGGTCGTCCGCTTTATACCAGATTTTGATCGCGTTAGCACTGCATGGAGCAATCACGGTGGTGGAGACATGTTCCGGTATGACGACCTTGATGCGATAATCATCTCAGGTTCAGCACACGCTCGGATTCGATTTAGCTGTCACACATTACCCAAGTGTTTTACTGTTACAGTACGAGGTTCAAAAGGTTATGCAGAAACTGATTTATTTCAGCCTTACCTGCGTTGTGTTATACCCCGCGCTGGAGAATTGCTATCTCCACTGATTAATCATTTTGTGAACGGATGCGATTTGGTTGGGGCAAGCATGAGAAACTTTCGTCGCAAGATTATGCAACGAACGGTTTATGAAGGTTTGCATCGGCTTTTGGATCTAACTTATGAAGCATTAATCGATGACACTCCGCCACCAATCAGTTTTGAAGATATGGAACGTACAAATAGATTAGTTAATGCCCTACTGTCTGAAGACACAAGATTTTAGATTAAGATTTTCACTACTTCGATGCGAGGTTTGTTATGAAGTTACTGGTAACAGGTGCGTCTGGATTTCTAGGAAATTATGTTGTCGCTGAAGCACTGCGACAAGGACATCATGTGCGTGCGGTTGTGCGACCATCTAGTAATGAAAAGCACCTAGCTTGGCTTTGGCACCCAGCAGTAGAGCTAATTAGGCTCGATTTGCGGCGCAAGAATGGTATTGTCGATGCCCTCGGTGGTGTAGATGCTGTCATTCATTTGGCAGCCGCTAAAGAAGGTGACTTTTACACGCGATTTGCAGGCACAGTCATTGCCACCGAAAACTTACTTGATGCGATGATTGAGGCTAATGTGCTACGGCTGATTGATATTAGCACCTTTTCAGTATATGACTATCTCCGTACTCCATCCGGCACAATAATTACTGAAGATACACTTATAGAGCGCGATCCTCTTGAGCGCGATGAATACGCCCAAACCAAGCTTTTACAAGAAGAACTTGTTCGTGAGTTTGAGCAAAATCATAAGGCACAAGTGACGATTATTCGCCCTGGATTAGTCTACGGACGAGATAACCTCTGGAGTACCCTTCTGGGCGGAAAATTGACCAACAATCTCTGGTTGCGCATCGGTGCTCATGCGACAATGCCATTGACATATGTCGAAAACTGTGCAGGGGCAATTATTAGTGCAACAGAGCGAGATGAGGCAATTGGTCAAACCATAAATATCGTTGATGACAACTTGCCTACGCAAAGAGTTTATGTCTTGAACCTGGCTAAACACAAAGTGTCTATGCCTCGTTCAATTCCAGTCAATTGGACACTTATGCGTGCGATCGCCTGGATATTCTGGATGTACAACAAAAAAGTGCTAAAAGGGCAAGCCAAGCTACCAGGCATATTTAACCCAGTGATACTAGATGCCCGGTTCAAGCATTTTCACTTCAGTAATGCTCGTGCGAAACAAATTTTGAACTGGAAACCCAAAGATTCTCTTGATACGGCACTTGAGCGCTCAGTTAGCAATATTGAATTGTTGCACGTACCAACACCCATCTTGCAACCTATTGGAGGCTCTTGAGAATGCGGATTGCTTACCTAACTGGTCAATATCCCAGAGCAACAGACACTTTTATCCAGCGTGAGGTACAAACCCTGCGAGAAATGGGTGTGGACGTTCACACCTTCTCTATTCGTCGCACAGGGGATGAACAGATGGTTGGGTTAGAACAAAATGTTGAGCGCGATCGCACTTTCTACATCCTTCCCCCCAATCCCATCAATTTACTACAGGCGCACCTCAGTCTACTACTTGCTGCCCCAACTCGATACCTACAAGCAATCAAGCTAGCATTGTCAACCAGCCAACCAGGGTTGCGGGGTGCCATCTATCAATTCTTCTACTTTTTGGAAGCTGGCATTCTTGCCCAACAAATCAAAGTCCGGCAAATTGTCCATTTGCACAACCATATTGCAGAAGCGAGCGGTACAGTTGCTATGCTCGCCTCCCAGATGGGAGGTTTTACTTATAGCTTCACTTTACACGGTCCGTACATTTTCTTCCGCCCACATCAATGGCGACTTGACAAAAAAATTAAACGATCACTGTTTGTGTGTTGTATCAGCCATTATGCTCGCTCTCAGGGAATGATATTTGCACCTGCCGACAAGTGGAAGGTCATGCATATTATTCATTGCGGGATCGACCCAGCTTTATTCAAAGTCGTTAACCACAACAAGTTAGGAAATAGGTTGCTCTTTGTAGGAAGACTAGCTACAGCAAAAGGATTGCCCATCCTACTAGAAAGTCTTGCTATTTTGAAAGAGCATCCAGATATTCTATTAACAGTCGTAGGTGATGGTCCTGATCGTGAACAATTAGAAGTTTTGACTGCTCAGTTGGGATTAAGTAAAAATGTCAATTACGTCGGCTATAAATCCCAAACTGAAGTACGCGAATATTTTCAGCAAACCGATGTTTTTGTGATGTCTAGCTTTGCTGAAGGAATACCAGTAGTGCTGATGGAAGCAATGGCAGCTGGTGTTCCTGTGGTAGCTACACAGATTGCTGGTGTTAGTGAGTTGGTAGAAGATGGAAAAAATGGCTACCTTGTTCCACCAGGAGACACTGTTTCCTTAGCAGAGTCTATTGAAAAATTACTAAGTGACCATAAACTTCGAGCAGCATTTGGCACAGCAGGTCGAGCCAAAGTAGAGAAAGACTTTAATATACACCATGAAGTTGCACGGTTGCATCAAATTATGACCAGTGCCTTACACGGAAAAGTAGAACCCATTCGTTTCAATTACGAAAAAAAGCAAGTTTCTCTAATCAATCATGAATATTTCCAATCCAAAATTTAAAATATGACATCTTTGAAAAAGCTTGCCATCCGTGGAGCAATCTGGACGATTATCGGTTTCGGAGGTATTCAAATCCTACGGTTTGGCAATAATTTAGCTTTAACTCGCATGCTTAAGCCAGAAGATTTTGGTTTGATGGCTTTAGTCACTACCCTTAGAGTTGGTCTAGAACTATTTTCAGACGTTGGTATTGCTCAAAATATAGTCAACAGTAAACGCGGCGATGAACCTGCTTTCCTCAATACTGCTTGGACGATACAAATCATTCGTGGTATAGTAATTTGGCTTTTTTGCTTACTTATTAGCTTTCCAGCTGCAAAGTTCTACAATGACCAACGCTTGGTATGGCTAATTCCTATTGCTGTACTCTACTCAGTTCTTGATGGATTTAGCTCTACTAGTCAACATACTCTTCATCGCCGGATGCAACTGCGTAGGCTTTGCATGTATGACCTAATCTTGCAGGCTTGTTTTTTTTCAACCTTAATTATTTTGGTTTGGTACTATCCAAATATCTGGTCTTTAGCTATAGGAACGGTAATAGGAGGAGTATACAAATTAGTAAGCAGCTTTTGGTTAATACCAAAATATACTAATCGTATCGAGTGGGAGCCAGAAGCTGTCCACGAAATTTTGAACTTTGGTAAGTGGATGTTCATTGCCTCAGCGTTGATGTTTGCTGCTGAACAAGCTGATCGCTTAGTTTTGGGTAAGATTCTGTCATTTAAATTGCTAGGTGTTTATACAGTAGCATATACCCTGGCGAGCGTACCGAGAGAAGTGATTAAGCAACTAAGCTATAAAGTTATTTTTCCCGCTATTTCTCAACAATCTGATTTACCTAGAGCAAGCTTGCGAATGAAAATTCTCCGTCAAAGGCGGCTTATTTTAATCGGGAGTGCGGTTGTCTTAGCTGCTCTGATTACAATTGGTGATTTAGTTGTCGCCGGACTGTATGACAAAAGGTATGCTGATGCCACTTGGATGATGCCAATATTATGCAGTGGTATCTGGTTTTCGATATTATTCTATACTATCAACCCTGCTCTATTAGCAATTAGCAAGCCATTATACTCTGCTCAAAGTAATTTTGCTCGATTTGGAATAATTACTCTGGGTGTACCTCTGTTAAATTCCAGTTTCGGTGAGCTGGGAGCAATTATCGTCATTGCATTTAGCGATTTGCCTTTGTACATAGTCAACCTTTACGGACTTTGGCGGGAAAAACTCACTTGTATAGTCCAAGATCTGCAAGCTACTGTCTTTTTTATCGGAGTACTTGCTTTATTTCTAGTGATTCGGAATAATTTGGGGTTGGGGCTGCCAATTCAACAACTACTTAATTAGTGCAATTATAGAAAAACAACATCTTACTCTCAACAGGAGTGTAAAATTACTTATCTTCTTTCTCTGCGTCCTTGGCTCTGGAACAGTTTTTAAATCGGAATTCATCGGAGCTTTTCAAACTGTCAAGCATTTTACCTTATGGTTGGGTTTGTGCCCTGACCAAAAAATGACTGGTGGCAAGGTTAAAAGCTCTCGAACTCTACCAGTTGTAAATCATGCAGCCAACGCTTTCCGCATGGCTGCTTTGTCTTTAATTCAAAGTCGTTCTGCGCGATCGCGCTTTTTAGAGACGCTTGCGTTTTCGTTTGGGTGCCCCCAAAGCTATTACCGCTACTGCCCACAAGATCGCACGTATGTTTCCTTTTAACTATTCATATCATGTCCGGTAGATTAACCTTAAATACAAGATGAACCCCAAGAGCGCTCCTAGCTGCGCTTTGTCTTTTCTCCCCGCTTGCGGGGAGGGGTTCTTTTCCGCGTAGTTGTGCTACCGGACATGATATCATTACTTGTAAGCACCTATATCAGTCGTATTACCTTGAATTCGTTGTACACCGTCCTTATCTAACTGTGCATACTGACCAATATCTGCCGATCCAGCGTTAAGTGCTGGCGAAGCTGATGTTAGATGGAAATCATTGCCACCTGAATTAGCAAATCCAATTGATGGAACTTGAGTGTTGTTAGAAGCCTGTAGGTTGCCAATTGCAGTACCACCTTCATAAAGGCTACTAAACTGATTTGTGAATAAGTTGTGATCTAAGGTTAGATTGTTCACATTATCAGCATATCCATTTCGATAGCTGCTGTCGGCAAAGATATTGTTACGGACAACAATGTCATAAGGTGTATAACCGCCAGTGTAATCCTTGCCATCAATACTAAAGGCTTGGACATTCTTATCGACCGTATTGTTAACGATCGTCACGTTACGAACATTATTGGTCACGGCAATTCCTCTACCAGGATTTACACCTTGAATTCCATTCCCATAAACAACGTTGTTGTAAACTCGGATATCTGAAACATCACCTTGATTGGGCTTTTCATCTGCAATGACAATTCCATCAGCTGTATTATTTGCGACGACATTGTTGTAGATGTCGATGTTAAACTCATTAGAACGGTTGCCCTCTACATACAGGGCGGGACCACCACTGTAACCAATATCAGGTTTACCAGATAGCTGGGCTTGACCAGTGATTGTGTTATCGTGGGCAGAACCATTGCGAGAACCGGTTTTGAGGTCAAGTCCTTCACAGTTGCCATCTTTGATAATATTGTTAGCTACCTCAAAACCGTCAACACCCCAGATGCTTAATGATTCCTGCGAGTGAACTGTATCGGAAGTACCCTGCCATTTCCAAAGAGCTCGTTCAACAGTATTATTCAACACCTTAATATTTTTACTGGTGACTTCGGCATCACCACCATTGAAAGAGCTGTCAGGCATGACAATGATACCTGAAGCGCCAGTCTCGTAAGTATGATTGTTTTGAACAGTGATATTGTTGGCATCACGCAGACAGATGCCAGCCCAAGATGTATTTTCAATCCGGAAACCATCGATTACCCAATAACCTTTGCCAGCTGATTGAATGACTCCTTTCTCGAAACCACCGTTGTTTGGATCGGGGTCTTTTAATGTCACATTTCCATTGGCTTTAAGAGTGATATTACCTAAATCGCTACTACCAGATTTACCAAGGGTGATGAGTTCAGTGTAAGTACCAGGCTGCACCAGAACAGTATCACCTGCTTTAATAGAAGATTTATCGCTAACTGCATAATTTACAGTTTTCCAGGGTTGATCTATTGTCCCTGGATTAGTATCACTACCATTTGGAGAAACGTAGTAAGTCGTAGCTCCACCGGCAGGCGTTGCCGCTTGAGGGGTAGGCGTTGATGATGCACCTGTCAAAGAGTCTTGACTACTAGTAGTATCTGCGACCACAACTGGCTTGTTAATGCTGGAACTAATATTTGCTGGATTGGTTAATTGATCTGTACTTTCACCACTCACGGTGTTTTTGCTTCCGGTTATAGAGTCAACACCACTGTCACTACTGAGTTGGGTACTATCACTTTTATTCTGGAGTTGACTATTAGTAGACTGACCAAACAGGCTAGAGCTTACCGAACTATCTTGATGACCACTGCCTTTGATCCAAGCGCTGATTGTACTATCTTGGGAGTTTGCGCCTATATTGCCATGATTTATACTCAATGGATTGAGCGAGTTGTGAGAATCACTAATAGGATTGGGACTTAGACCGAAGGTATTTGCTTGTAGTGGATGAGATTCTGTAAAGTTCAATGTTTTGCCTCCATCAAGTTAAATGTTTGCGTCGTAACTGGATATGACGCGATGAAAGGCAGGACCCTGAATTTTAGAGCATTAAACTTATAGGGTGCTTAATGCATGAATAAAGTACCAGACGAATAAGATTTGCACAAGTTATGGTCAAGGCATTAGAGAACTCCAAAGTTTCAAATAGGAACTACGTTCTGCTTTCAACCATAATTTAAGCGAACGCTTACGCACAGCATTCGCTTAAATTCTTTGGTAAACTTTCAGACCGAGCAAACCTGACAAGTAATCTCTGCCCATAGTATGAAACTACAGATTGAATGCTTACTTGAACTTAACATTGCTTCTTTTTTCGTAGACATAGCAATCCTAATTGAAGTATGAGAAAATACGTAGGCAAAAAGTAAGTATTTATAGGCTTTTTAGCCTAGCTTCTTTCCCACAAATGATTTAGGACTGCTATATAATCTTACTTAAACACCCTAGAAGTTTAAGAGGGATTTTCCTTCATGAGGATTAAGCAGACAAAATCTGCTTAATTCATATAGTAAACCAAAAAATTGTGTAAAACACTCACTTTTTATACCAAGTCGCTTGCCAAAATCAGAGCGGCTATTTGCGTAATTAGGCAACTACTGTGTCCAAAAACGGCAACACCTCAAAACCATCTAAAGAGTCGGTCCACTAATATATATTGACAAAAACAAAAAAATATAATTGTAAGTAAAATGCCTTATCGAAGAGCGAAAATCGTTCTGATCCCATTTCACGAAAATCTTGATACAATTCGCGTAAAGTTCTGCTTCCCCTGCTCCCCTGCTTGCCTAAATGTATCAACTTTAAAGTGAAACGGTATGACGACGAATCCAGTTCATGAATTTAGGTAGATGATACTGTCGTCTTAGTTTTGCCCAAGATGAAGAGCAATTAATCAAGGATTATTGCTCTCTCCCTTTGGGAGAAGCGACTCTATCAATAGTTGTTATCAGTCATGCACAAGCCGATATTAAGGCATTTGAATTTTCTCAGGCTTGATGGGCGATGTCTGTTAATTCACTGCAAGCGATCGCTCACAATAAACGTATGAATTTTAGCCAATGCGCAAAACACGATTATCGCCTTTAATCTCTTAAGCAAGAACGGTATCAACCCCGATGTATCTGGTAAACTCAGTAGCAACGGCTACAATCTGATTGGCGAGCGGTGATTAGCCGTTGCCAAAGGCATCGCACGGCCAGCAGTGGATTTGATGCACTTGGACAGATTGTCGGTACTAGTGACAATCCAATTGACCAAATGGAGTAATTCATTCGACTATTATTGACATATGACCACACGCAGGAGCCTTCGGGGGTGCAGTGTCTAGATAAATTATGGTTAATTAACCGGACATGATATGACAATGCATTAGGTGTAGACGCTTTGTAGCGACTGTTGATGCACGCGCTTTCCTGTGAGTACCATCTTGACTCCACTAGCAGGCGCAAGCGTTACATTCTGTCGCTGAGGTTTTTCTGGTCGATTATCAGCCAGCGCTAGTTGATAGCGTGACAATATCGTCGCCAAAACTAGCTTCATTTCAAAGGGAGCCAAAGCCTGACCAATACAGCGCCGAACACCAGCGCCGAAGGGCATAAATTCATAGGGAGAAAATTGGCGTTCGAGAAAACGCTCTGGTCTAAACTGCTTAGGTTGTGGGTATAAATCCTCACGTTGATGTAAGAGATAAATACAGCTACCTAGTAAAGTACCTGGTTTTAAAGAATGTCCCAGTAATTCCACTGGTTCTTGCACTTCCCGAGAAAACGTCATAATGGCAACTGGGTAAATCCGCAAACTTTCATTACAGACCGCAGTAAGATAAGGTAGCCGGACTATGCTTGTGGGGTCTGGGGAATCGCATAGAGTGTCTAGTTCTTGGAGGAGTTTTTCACGAACTTCTGGCAAATGGTGAATCCAATACAATCCCCAAGCCATTGCTGATGCTGTAGTTTCATGTCCTGCCAACAGCATGGTCATCATTTCATCGCGCAATTCTCGATCCGTCATCGAATGACCCTGTTCATCCTTAGCTGACATCATTAAGGAGAGAATATCGACGCGATTTGGATCTGGTTGCTGGCGACGTTCAGCAATAACCGTGTACAGTAATATCAAATCCGGTTAAATGCACACAGTTAAATTGTTGCTTGTTTCTGGCCACCA
>JAQYWN010000706.1 GCA_029379265.1 Rhizonema sp. NSF051 | reverse complement strand
GGTAATAATTTTTTACTAATTTACAGCAATTTTCAGGTAATTAGACCACAGTCGTAAGGGCGAACGGTGAGACAGCCCTAAAGGAGGGTTTCCCTCCGTAGGGGACTGCGAACCTGAAGGGCCGTTCGCCCTTACCAATCGTGTAGTTCATTTAGGTGAAAATTGCTGTAAATAGCTAGGACTTACGCATTGACAGGAAATACCAAATATAGGGTATGGGTTTCAGGCATGAAAACCTGATTTTTCGATCATCTTGAGCGCTTCGGCCTGCGGCGGGCTACGCTACACCACCCATGTGGCGGTAATTGTCAAAAGCCTGAAACGACCAAATACCGTTCATACACATGATGTCCCATTTGAGAGCGTGCGTAAGTCCTAATAGCATAAAAATACCCTAACTTCTTGCAACAGGATTCCCAAACTCTACCGCAAAAAATAGCTATATATAGATCCGACATTCCGTACCTCTCAGGGTAAATGCATATAATCTGAGAAGGAACGCTTTTGAACGATATCCCCAGTTTGGCTTAGGCGATCGCAGTTACGTTCAAAGATTTTACTGTAGAGGATGACGTTGATAATACTACCTTAGGCTTGAAACCTGAAACTGAATACCACTTATAAGGGAAGTCAAACGACTTCCTGTATCAGTACGCCGCCCAGGTTTTCCGGTATCAGGAGGCGGTGGTGGTGGTGTATCAAATATAAATGGTTCTTTTAACTGTTGACTTAGGCTAAGGGTCAAGTTTTGTACAAGAACAATAGGTTTGGCAGACTGTGGCTGTAAATGTGCGAAATCTACCAGTCCTAAAGTGATAGCGAAAGCAAGTTTTATTTTTTGATGAGACATCACGGAATGTATGCTACCTTTTTTTGACATCATAGTAGGTATAGATTAGCACAGTTCCCGCAGCAGCAACCATTGCTAAGATTGAAGGGATCAGGGGTACCCAAATACCGTTGATGAATAGACCAAAGCAAATAATAACGTGTAGGATCGAGAGTAAGCCTTCCCCCACCAGGAGCAGATGAAATTGTGACCTAAAGCGTATTCCCAGGATGCCTCCTACTATAGAGCCACTCCAAATCCACAAAGCTTCGCCCCAAAAAGGTAAAACGGATAACAAGGGCCGCTGATCCAAAACTGAACTTAGGATTTGACTCACCATCTGTGCCTGAACAGTTACCCCTGGTATTTCCAGGTTAAATCGTTGACTATCCTTGTACGGTGTACTTATATAATTATCAGCGCTTGGGGCAGTGATACCAATGAGGACAATTCGGTCTTTCACGTCATTCGCCTTAACCTCACCTTTGAGAACTTCTGTAAGTGTGACTGTTGGCGCGATTTCTAATGGAGAACGACCGTAAGAGCGGTAATTGAGCAATATTTGATAGCCTCGCGCATCTACTTGTTGATAACCACCCATGTGCGATCGCAAACGTTTGAACATGACGTTGCCTATTTGCAAATCCCCTTGAGAATTGTACTTGGCAGAAATACCTTTCGCTTCTAGGTAGTGAAATGCCAGTAGGGCACTGAGGGCGTAGGGCGGATTACAAGGGGTTGTAGAGGCTGATTCTATAGCTAATAAATGCCGACGGAGAATGCCATCGGAGTCTCTCACCGACTCACTAAACCCCTGACGTTGGATCGGGATTCCAGGAGGTGGTGAAATGCCAGGGTTGTCAGCCTTAGGATCGCTAACCTTGCATATGGCAAAAAAATTCTGATTTTTCTGTTGACGAGTCACTATATCCTGCTGTTCGGGCTTTACAGGCATATCGTAATAGATATTTAAGCCAATGGCTCGTGGATGATATGGCTCCAACTTTTGCAGAAGTAGATCCAGTGCTTTATTCGATAGTGAGCCTTGCCTCTCCATCCCTTTCTGGTCTTGATACTGAATATCCTGTTCATCTACAGTGACTATCAGGAGCCGGGAATCTTGAGCTTCATCTGGACGCAACTGCATCAGTTGGTCAAAAGCCTGTAACTCGCATGTTTGTAGCATCCCTAAATACCGTATCCCCATTACCAAGGTGGTGATCGCCACACTTGCTAGAAGCGCTGTGGGGAAACGTTTACCTATTAAGATTTGGCGTTTGCACTCCCCGTAACACAACTGCTGCCAAATCGGAGGTACTTCTGCCGGATTTTGACAAATGATCGGACACCAACTGGCACAGGGGAATTCATACTCTAAACCTTGCAACCTTTCCCGTGCTTTCCGTACCGCTAGATACAAAGAGTCACCTTGAGCAAAGACTTTCAGAAAATGCTTTAAAAACTCATGTGCTACCAAATCTGGCACAGGCTCTCGCATCACAATTATTTGCGGAATTTGCAGATCAAGAAGTTCTCGAGCTAAGCCTAATCCATCACAGGAGTTGAATATAGCTAGTTGCAACCCGCCAGCAACAGCGTTCCGTACAGCATATTTAAGTTCTGAAATCGTTAAGCTATCTTTTTTATTAATGTAAATTCTACCTGTTTCACCCTCGCTGAAACTATGACCTGCGAAGAATAGAATGTCCCAAGGTTGCTTCCACAACTGATCATTGATATCTTGGCGTTGAGGCTCTACTAGAAAAGTGATTGCAGCATTGGGTAAATCTTCTAGCAATTGCCTGTCTTTGTGAACATTAATGCCATCACTATTGCCCAGAATAGCTAATATTCGGACATTGCCTCGTTTAGTCAGCGTTTTGTATTTTGAATGCTCATACCTTGGCAAACTTAAGCCAACTTCAGCTTTAAAATAATTCTGATCAATCAAATCCCATAGATGCCAAGGAAGTTGCCATAGTTGCGTAGAACGAGTGTGAATCAATACTCGTACCTCGTCAGAGGGCATTAATTGTCTAAGCCATTGCTCGCGAATGGGGTGAAACGACTCGGAGTTGAGCCAGGTGTTCAGGCGATCGCTCAATACTAAGGTTGAGTCGCTACAGTTCTCTAACCGCTTGTCTACCGAACCATTATAAATAATTTTTTCAAATTTGATTCTCACAGTAGACACCATAAGACTATTATAGTCCGACTGCCAATGGTCATAGTAGGTGACGAGTTCTGGTGCTGGAGGCAATAAACCAGTAATTGCTGTTGAGGGGCGAGATCCTTCTTCTCCGATCTCCAAAGTAACCTGAAATCCCTGCTCAACAAAATCACCATCTAGTTTCAAAACAACTAACTTTGCCATGCTCAAT
The DNA here is from genome assembly GCA_029379265.1 of Rhizonema sp. NSF051. GTDB lineage: Bacteria > Cyanobacteriota > Cyanobacteriia > Cyanobacteriales > Nostocaceae > Rhizonema. The sequence continues at coordinate 1,350 of JAQYWN010000706.1, read as the reverse complement.
CCTGGTGTATTTACTGATTGAACTCAGATTAAAAACGCTTCGGTAATGTTGACATCATCCAGCGCCACTTTGACTATGAAACGTTCTCCTAATTCACCACTAAACTTTAATTGAATATTCTTATCTTTTCTCGCTATGGCTTCCTTTACAACTTCCCCTTCTTCATCCAGTACCTGAATCTGGAAGGCATGTGGTAAATAGGTTTGAACGCTTGTAGGATAAACCTCCACCCAGATATTCATTCTCCCTTCTGCTGTAGGTTTCAGCCCTACAACAAGAACCACTTGCGGACTTTCGCTTTGCCTCCCTAACTCTATCAGCTTGGCTCGGCTAACGCCAACTGGTTCGTTAACTCTCAATTCTTGAGGTTGTCGAGAAATAAAACCCGGAACAAAACGTTCTGGGTTCAAAAGTGCTTCCACCGTATGCCAACATACCTCGAATACATTCTCAAACCATTGCCCCAATTTTACAGGTTCCTTCTCTATAAAGACATCCGTTGGAAGGAGTTCAATTAAATGTTCCAGAGATTGTAATTCGTCTATTTTTAAATAGCTTGTTAATGCGGCTGAGGAAAATCCTAGAATTGTAGCCTCTCTATGTGATTCACTAATTTTTACAACTACATAGCCAATCCGGTTTTTTCTGATTTCTAATGGAATTGAATATACTTGTGCCTCTAAACACATATTTTCATCCGACCATACTGGGTGACATTCTGACTGACACATATTTTTCACCCATAAATCGGCAATACTCGTATAACTTGGCTGATGATAGCTCCAATTATCAATTGCTTCCAGATTTGCCTGAATATGTAGCATTTGTAAGTACGAATACACTGCATAAACTGCTAGAGTTTTGAAAAAAATTTCATTGGCTTTGAGGACATTATCATTATGATGTTCCGAAAATTTTTCTGCTATGAGATGAGCTAAATTGGGCAGAGGAAGTGTTACACTTAAGTGTTCTTCTGAGTATGTCATGAACTATTTACTTTTCTTAATCTAGTCATTATTACTTGGGCTCATCATTCCTTCAGGAAGTGGAAGCTAAGTGTTTCACACAAAGATTGTAAAAAGTACTCAATTTTGAAATTGGAATTTTCCAATCTTCTGAAATATCTTTCCAGGTTTCTCCCGCATCCCGTCGTTTCGCTAATGCTTGAAAGGTTGCTTCTGGGTGATCACATATATATTTACTCTGAATATGTTCAAACTGTAATGATGTACATCTCTCATTAGAAGATAATTCTTGCTCCTCTCTCAGGGTAGAGTAAGTAAGATGCTTTTCCAGGAGAAAATTTACCCATGCGATGAGATCGCTCTGGTTGGAATCATTGTCATAAAT
>JAQYWN010000705.1 GCA_029379265.1 Rhizonema sp. NSF051 | reverse complement strand
GTGCAGTATCACGTAAATTGCTGAGATCTAAATAAATTAATTTACTCAAATAATGAGCCTATCTAGTTCTTTTACAGATTTTTCTCTAGCTGAGTTGTTTCAACTCATCGACCAAGGAAGAAAATCCGGATGTTTAACTGTATGTACTTTACCAAACCTTCATGCTCCTAGCTCTAAATCCTATTATTTTTATATGTGGTTTAAACAGGGACGTATTGTTGCTGCTGCTCATCAATTGAACGGTCAGGGTTTAATCCATAAAATCGTACAACGGGGACTGGCAAAACAGCAAGTTATAGATAATCTATTAACTCAAACACCCGCAACCACACCGATTGGTATACATCTAAAAACACAAGGACTACTTAGTGCAGAGCAACTCAACCTGTTATTTGGCAGCCAACTCCAACAGATTAGAGAGCTTTTTGAAATACAGACGGGAGTCTTTAAACTTGATAGCAAAGCGGCTTTACCTTGGCAGGAAATGACAGGAATCAGTATCAAAGCGACAGAAGTAGCTCTGATGGCTCTTAGGACATTAAAAAACTGGAAAGTATTGGCAGATGTACTTCCAGATGCTTGTTCTACCATCCAAAGTATTGTCAGCAACAAACCACAGATTCATTTGAACGCTTTTGAGTGGCAGCTGTGGGAGTTTGCCAATGGTAGTGTAGATTTAGCGATGATCGCATCTCAACTCAATCAACCAACGATTGCAGTTCAGCAGGCTGCATTCCGGCTGATGCTTGCTGGTTTGGTTGAAGAAGTTCCTGTGATAAAATCGACACTAGAGTTGAATGATAGCACAGTAAATTTTCCGATTGAAAATTATCCTAGTATGAGAGCGAAAAAAACTAAAGAACCAGAGACGCTGAAAGTCAGTACTGCATTCCTACAAAATTTAGTTGGGTTTTTGAGGAGCAAAGCTTAATGGAAGTCTTACGCATAGTCGTGACAGGGGGCGTAGGAGCGGGGAAAACAAGCTTTATCCGTACACTTAGTGAAATAGAAGTTGTAGACACTGACAGAAAAGCGACAGATGAGACAGCACAGTTTAAAGAGAAAACTACGGTAGCAATGGACTTTGGGCGAGTAAGTATTGCACCAAATCAATCATTACACCTTTATGGCACACCAGGACAAAGCCGATTTGACTTTATGTGGGATATTCTGATTAAAAAAGCTCAAGCCTATATTCTGCTTGTAGATGCTCATCGTCCAGAGCAGTTACGCAATGGAAGGCGGATTCTCAACTTCATCAACCAACGGGTGCAACTACCTCATATCATCGGGCTGACTCACACCGATTGCTCAGATGCTTGGGAAGCTGAAGATGTAGCTATTGCTTTGGGGTTAATCAAAGAGCAGATTAAAGCGCCGCTTATTAGTGTCAATGCTACAGAGCGAGCATCTGTATTGCCAGCTGTGATTACACTCATTCAAGAATTTGCCCAGTACCAGCATTTGGCGAAATAATTGGCAGTAATTTTAGAAAAAGTTGGAAACTTTTTTTACCTTTAGTCTCAAAATGAGGCAAAATATTTATCATATCGGGTGTCATCAAAATCACTTTCATTACACTAAGCTTTAGTTGCCCTATCCCTTTGGGTAATATTCTTAAGTCAGTATTGAGGGCATTACAAAAAATGTTTAAGCAAGCTGGGAACACATTAGGGTTGCTAGCAACAGGGCGTACGGATACCAGGTAGTCGCAACAGCATTAATGAACAAAGCAGTAGACAGCCTGCTTTTGATAATACTAAACACCCTTAGAGGAAATTATGATTAACATCTCAATGCTACAAGATGAACTGCAAAACTTTGTTTCCGGTAGTGCTGAGGTTCAGGGTGCGATGCTAGCAAGCCCTGACGGTTTAGCTTTAGCTTCTGTACTCCCTGTGGGAATGGATGACGAACGTACTGCTGCGATGTCTGCATCCATGCTCTCTTTAGGTGAACGGATCGGACGCGAACTTGCTCGCGGTGCAGTTGATCGTATTGTTGTAGAAGGAGAAAAAGGCTATGGAGTCTTAGTCAGTTGTAGTGATGAGGCAGTTTTATTAGTTCTTGCTAGTGCGGCTGTGAAGCAAGGCTTATTGTTTTTGGAAGTAAAACGGGCTGTATCTAGAATTGCACCTCTGTTGGCTTAAATATAAGCGTGAGAAGTCATAGGGGATTTCAACCATGACGCCTTGAAACTTGCTGCACTCCACTCGAAACAAATATTTATTTTATTTTTCATAAATAAATAGTGGTGCCTTTAAACCGATTTTATTCCTCTTACTTTTTACCCCTTCGGAGTGACGCTCGTGCCGACGCTCCTCCGTCGCTAACGCTTCGCTATCGCTAACGCTAACGTCAGTCGCTCATGGGGGAAACCCCCAAGATGAGCCACTGCTGCAGGAGGTTCAGCCCGCTCTCACGGCATGTGGCGTCCGCGCTGACTCACTTTTTACTTTTGCGTTGTTCAGTAAAACTTGATGAAATTGGAGCTTGATTTATGTTACGTGCAAGATTGGGAGATTTTAGTAGTATCATCTGCTTTAAGTCAGCAATTGTCGGCATGGAAGATGCTTTAGGTGACAAGACAACAGCGATCGCCTTGACTGCAGCTGGTCGCAGTCGCGGCAAACATCTCGCACAAGAATTAAATTTGGTACGATCATTCTTATCTTTAGAAGATATTACTTACAAACTCGGGTCTGTCTTAGGTCAAGAGGGCACTCGCTTGTGTATCATTGAGAAAATTCAAAAAGAAGGTGATGTAATTAAAGTTTACACTTCAGAAACTTTTTGTAGTGCTGACGAACCACAAGGATCAACGCGTAAATGTACTTACACACTTGGTGCTGTTTGGGGAGCGTTAGAGCAGATATTCGGTAAGCGCTTCCAAGGGAAACATACTGAATCTGTACTACGGGGTGGCGAGTACGACGTATTTGAGTTTACCGAATTCTCATGACAGAATGGTGAAGCGGAAATTAAGAAGTTATTTCTTTCCATTCCCGCTTCACCTATTACCCATTCCCAATATCTGAAGGCGCAGGCTGCCAAACTTCACCATACTGTTCTTTAAGAGTATGCCAAGCTTCTACTTGACCTGGTTCATATTCTCCTGGCTTACCCCACTGTAGAAACACACTTAAAGCAGGCTCTTGTTTATCATCAAGAAAACGGATGGCATAAGTAGTAAAGTTACCTCGTTTTGAATCACCCGTTTCAAATTTCACACTTGTAATTTTGTCCATATTTAAGTGAAACTCAAAGCCTTCAGTATGCATATTCGCATACTTTCCTTTAGGAAGTTCTGCATAAAACAGCTTTTGTATTTGACCTCGGGCTTCTAAAACAGCAGCGTTACTGGTCACAATTAAACGCAACGTTCCTAAAGTTTCACAAGCTTCCAAAAATTCTTTTAAGGTGGTTGTCATGATGAATTAGTAGTTGTTGATTGTTAATAACTAATTGCTATTGCTCATATTTGTCATAAGCAGAGACAATGCGCTGAACTAAGTGATGGCGGACAACATCTTTTTGAGATAATGCGCAAAAAGCAATGCCTTCAACTTGTTTTAAGACTTGCAAAGCCACTGGTAATCCAGATTGTTGGTTAGATAGCAAATCAGTTTGTGTCATATCACCGGTGATCACCATGCGAGAACGAAAACCCAAACGAGTTAAAACCATTTTCATTTGAGATGGTGTAGTGTTTTGAGCTTCATCTACAATAATGAAAGCATTGTTGAGTGTGCGTCCTCGCATATAAGCTAAAGGAGCAACTTCAATCACGCCTTTCTCCATTAATGACGGTACTTTTTCTGGATCGATAAATTCATTTATAGCATCATAGAGCGGTCGCAGATAAGGATTAACTTTCTGCTGTAAGTCTCCCGGTAAAAAGCCAAGTTTTTCGCCTGCTTCAACTGCCGGACGAGTTAAAATTAACCGTTCAAACTGGTCGGCGAGGAGTGCTTGTACAGCAACGACAACTGCAAGGAAGGTTTTACCAGTACCAGCTGGCCCAGTGCAGAAGGTGAGGTCCCGCTTGCGTAAGGCTTCAATGTATTCTCGCTGTCCGAAAGTTTTAGCGCGGATGACTTCACCTTTACGAGTTCGGGCGAGAATATCATGCTGTATGTTATGTAGTTCTTCTTCCCGATGACTATCTAAGGCTTGATGGGCGGTTAAGATATCCGTGCTGGAAATGCTATTGCCCTTACTCCAAAGATCTTCAAGCGATCGCACTAACCGACAAGCTAGGTCGATTTGCTTTTCGTCACCAGAAATGTACAGTTCTTGACCCCGCAAAACCAGGGTTGCAACTGTAAGCTGGGATAGGGTTTTGAGATTTTCCTCTGCATTTCCAGCCAATGCGATCGCGCTCTTGATATTAGGCAGTTGAATGGTTAGGGCATCTGCCATAGTATTTCTATGTTAAAAATTGGGAGTAGGGGAGCCTGCGTATGTAGGAAAGTTTCCTGACAGAGGCGAGGATATTGGTGGGGATTGAGTAAAAAGCACATTTTCATGCTTTGTGATGCATATAATTCATGAAAGTTACTTAAGTATGTGC
>JAQYWN010000704.1 GCA_029379265.1 Rhizonema sp. NSF051 | reverse complement strand
CATACATATAGCGTATGATGATTTTAAATGCTAAATTCTAACTCCTAAATTATTACATAAATTGAAATTAAAGGATTAATTTGTGATTTATTGTATTCTGTAATACGATTAATACAACACTCTAAATTTTAGAGTTGTTAATAACTGCTTATGAATATCTCCGGGTTTTACAAATCGCAACCTCCTGGTGGTTGTTGAGCGCTTGATGATGGCTGAAAATTGATAAATAATAACAAAAATAAAAGACTATGCCAAAACAAAACAGCGTGTCCAGGCATATTGTTCTCACGTCCCATCCAAGTCACTTTGGTCCCAAACCAATTCCAATTAGTTGGGGAGCAAGCGAGGCGTTGCAACGAGGTCCTTTGATAGCTACGCTCACAAATCTTGCACAACGCAATGTGATTGGGACTCACTCTGGTAGTTATGCGGTTTATCGGGCATTAGCGGTGGCGAGTGGGGCACTTCAGTCAGATCATAGGGCCGATCTCACTAACACATCTCCTACAGAGCAGATTGGACCACACCCAAGTTGGTTTGATCCTGATAAGATAGTCTCTCTTGACCCATTTGGGGCCATTGTGGACCAAGTTTTTACATCATATTACGAAAAAGGATATGATATCCGTCCAACAATAGCCATCACCAAGGCTCATATTAACATGCCAGAACTGCTTTCTTGTGTGGCAAAAGGACGCTTGCAGATTGATGGCAAGATTATGAAACCAGGTGGCGATTTGGTTGTTATAAAAGCTGCCATTGAGCCAGTTTGGTATTTACCGGGAATTGCCAAGCGGTTTAAAATCACAGAGGCAGATTTGCGTCGTGCCTTATTTGAACAAACGGGGGGGATGTTTCCAGAACTGGTAACGAGATCCGATCTAGAGGTATTTTTGCCACCGATTGCAGGCGTTACCGTGTATATCGTCGGAGATATCAGCGCGATCACCGATCCCAATAAACCCCTGGCTGTGCGAGTCCACGACGAATGTAACGGTTCGGATGTGTTTGGGTCGGATATTTGCACTTGTCGTCCCTATCTCGTACATGGCATTGAGGTTTGCGTGCAAACGGCGCAAGCCGGTGGTGCGGGGATCATTATTTACTGCCGTAAGGAAGGTCGCGCCTTGGGAGAGGTCACGAAATTCCTGGTATATAATGCTCGAAAACGCCAGGAAGGTGGCGATCGCGCTGATGCTTACTTTACCCGTACTGAATGTGTGGCAGGCGTGCAAGATATGCGCTTTCAAGAACTGATGCCGGATGTGTTGCACTGGTTGGGCGTGAAGCGCATCGACTATTTGGTGTCTATGAGTAATATGAAGTACGATGCTATTACTCAGCTAGGAATTGAGATTGGCGAACGCATACCGCTTCCAGAAGAGTTGATTCCTCAAGATGCATGGGTAGAAATGGAGGCTAAAAAAGCCGCTGGCTATTATACCACAGGCAATGTATTAGATGCAACTAGTTTGGCGGAGGTGAAAGGACGTTCTTTGGAATAGAAATGTAAGTTGTAAGTTGTTAATAGAACAACTTACAACTAAATAGTATGGGTGTGTCAAAGGAGTAGCTAGAGATGGAGATACGAACCGCCAATTCGCCAAGGAAAGAGGAAATAGAGGTGGTTGCTTATTTGCGATCGCCTGTTGCTATTCGGGAACGATGTGGGCAGCTATTTACGATGGCAGTAGAAGGGCGATCGCGTCATTTTAGTTGTGATCTGAGGCGGTTAGGAAGCGTGACAGATTATGTGACAGAGGTGATGAGGCAGCAGTACCCAGATTTGCAAATTCCGTTTCACAGTCGTTGGCGACATTTTGAAGCTGGCGGTGTGCCACGCAATACCAAGTTGGACGAGTTGTTAACAGGATTGACGCCTTTAGAGAAAGCGACGGCTCAGTTTGATTTGGCGATCGTCAGTGTTTTGCTGGATGCGGGTGCGGGCGATCGATGGTGTTATTATGAGCGGGATACCGGGCTGAGTTTCCAGCGTTCTGAAGGATTAGCTGTTGCCAGTTTCCAGATGTTTTGTCAAGGAGCTTTTTCTAGCAACCAAAAACACGCGACGCAAGTTGATGCTCAAAGATTGCATGGATTTACAGAACAAGAATTAGCAGAGGGGTTGCAAGTAAATTCCGAAAACTCCTTAGTGGGAATGACAGGACGTTTAAAATTGTTGCAAAAATTAGGTCAAGTCTTACTCTGTTCACCAGAGATGTTTGGGGAAAAAAATCCCCGCCCTGGTAATTTAGTGAGTTATCTGTTGAACCAATCTCGTAACAACCAGTTGGCTGCTGCAACAGTTTTCAGTGCAGTTTTGGCGGGATTAAGTGATATTTGGTGTGGACGAATAGAAGTTGCTGGGGTTAACTTGGGAGATGTTTGGTTTCACCCAGATGTCAAGAGCGATCATTTAGTACCATTTCACAAACTTTCCCAATGGCTCACTTACTCTCTACTAGAACCATTACAAGAACTTGGTTTGGAAATAACTGGTTTGGATGTTCTTACGGGATTGGCAGAATACCGTAACGGAGGATTATGCCTTGATTTGGGACTCCTGAGCGCTAAATCCCCTGAGATTTTACACTCATCTCATAGTGTGGGATCGGAAATTATCGTTGAATGGCGTGCCTTGACTTTGATTTTATTGGATCACATCGCCGCTCAAGTGCGGGAAAAATTAGGCATGAGTATCGAAGATCTGCCACTTGTGAAAATCTTGCAAGGTGGAACCTGGATAGCGGGACGAAAAATTGCAGGCGAACTTAGAGCAGGCGGTATCCCCCCTATACAAATAGAAAGTGATGGCACAGTATTCTGAGTGTTCTTTGTCATTTATCATTTGTTGGTTGTTAAGTTCTTAAAAGATATTTTTAACCACTAACCATCTTTTTTACTTCTTTACTTGGCGTCTAAAGAGTGCGAGACGCTGCTTTGTTCGTCAACAGACGTGGCGTCATCCAAGGCGGTTCATTAAATTAGATATTTTACTCTGTACAGAACGCATAAAGACGAACGGGTGAATCGGGAGCAACTACTAACTACTAACCAATATGCAAAATCAAGTCATACTCATTGAGCATCCATTAATTCAGCATAAATTAACGTTACTCCGCAAAGTTGAAACTGACACAGCGAAATTTCGCGTCCTTCTGAAGGAGATAAGCTTGTTGTTGGCGTATGAAGTGACGCGGGATTTGCCGGTGAAGTACGAAGAGATTCAAACACCACTATCTTTGATGAAAGCACCAATGCTTGCTCCAGATAAGAAACTAGTGATTGTTTCGATTCAACGAGCGGGACAAGGAATTTTGGAGGGAATGCTGGAACTCATGCCATCAGCACGAGTAGGACATATTGGATTGTACCGCGACCCGAAAACTCTTATTCCCGTCGAATATTATTTTAAGATTCCTTATGATGTGGAGCAACGAGACGTGTTAGTTGTCGATCCGATGCTGGCAACTGGCAATACTGCTGTCGCCGCAGTAGAAAGGCTGAAATCAACGAATCCCTTGTCGATTAAGTTTGTCTGCTTACTTGCTGCACCAGAAGGCATTGAGCATTTCACAGAGGTGCATCCAGATGTGCCGATTTACACTGCCGCTATTGACGAATATCTGGATGAAAACGGTTACATTATTCCTGGATTGGGTGATGCTGGGGACAGATTGTTTGGGACAAAATGAATATTATGCTATACTCCTGGGCTAACTATTGGTCACTTCTCGCGTAGTTCAGAAACGCGATCGCATAATTCTTGATACTGAGTACCGAATAGTTGCGGGTGAAAAGAAATCTCCCAGCCATTACTAACAAACTTAGCCATCTTCTAGCGACTCGTCTTCTAATTCCACACCCTCAATTAATTGATGTGCAGTCTCGGACATCTCGGTTGTGTAAGGTTGCAGGGTATTATTTTTCAATGCTTCTGTTATGGCAAAATCGAGAAACAGCCGCATCATAGTAGTCCCTGATGAATTCCCACAAATTCTAGCTGCTGACTCCATAAATGTTAATTGGAAGTGCAATATCTATCAGAATAACGCGGGAGCGTGTATTATTGGTAGATTAAAGCTCTGTGCCTTTTGTCAATACCTCTGAGGGATGAGTAAAATGAGTGAGAATGATGCTTAATTTGCAAGTTTAGGAGAAGCAAGCTTTAAGCCGTTTTTACCACTAACGTTTATTAGAGGTAAATATACTTTTTAGTTGCTTGATTGAAGAGATTAGAGACCAAAGAATACCACCCCCACAACACAGAGCCAATCCAAGAGTTGTAAAGAAATCTCGCTCAAAGGTTAAGAGGAAAAAATGAGAACACAGAGGCAATAAAACTCCTCGACAACAGTTATCTTTTATATTTTTACAAACCGCCGATTGAATTTAGCCTCTTTGTTAAAGTGCATAAGAAATAACTTCAATTTTTCAGTTGTTAATTTTAGATAGTTTTTGTACTGGAGTTTAGACTAAGCAGCAAGAAATGACCCAGCAGTGCTGAGTTCATAAAATACAACTTTCGAGGATAACTGGAGTTTAGACTAAAAGTCAGCGAACGCTACCATAACAGTTCAAATGTACTA
>JAQYWN010000703.1 GCA_029379265.1 Rhizonema sp. NSF051 | reverse complement strand
AGTAAAGCTGTGCTTTACGTCCCCTCCCCGCTTGCGGGGAGGGGATAAAGGGGTGGGGTTCTGTGGCAATATGAATGATAACTAATTAACCGAACTTGATCTAACCTGGTTGAACTCGGGAGCGATCGCTCAGGGCTAATACAGACAGGATATTTACAAAATGCCCGATACTAACTTTCGTAGTTTCGTGCAGTCCCTTTTACATAACTCAATTCATTGCTTTAGCATCTCGTTTTGCAAAAACTTCTTTTGCAAATTTTCAACCTTATACCACTTTATGAACTACCAAAACATCATCACAATTGAGCCGGGAAAACGTAGTGGCAAACCTTGTATTCGGGGAATGCGAATCACCGTGTACGATATCTTGGAATATCTCGCAGGTGGCATGAAAACAGCGGAAATTCAAAGAATATTTTTCTGAACTCGCTTCAGAAGATATCAAAGCTTGTGTTGCTTTCGCAGCCGATCGCGAGAAAAAATTATTGGTGGCATTGCTCTTGAAACTGCTTTTAGATGTTTTGTTCTTTTACCTTTTTACTTTTGCTTTATTGAAGTATAAATTGATTTTTAAGTCCTCACGTAAAGACGCATTCGAGACAAAGAAAACTTTGCGTCTTTGCGTGAGATTTTTATGTTTTCAATCAACAAAGTCCCGTTTTTAGCAATCGCTTAACTGCTTATCTATCGACAGAACCCATGATGATATCAACACTACCTAGAATGACCACGACATCTGCCAATTTCACACCTTTCAATAACTCAGGTACAATCTGAACGTTGTTGAAATCAGCCGCGCGAATCTTCCACCGCCAGGGGAAGGGGTTATCATCGCCAATCAGATAAATACCCAGTTCACCTTTGCCGCTTTCGACACGAGAGTAAATTTCACCTTTGGGGATTTTGAAAGTGGGAGCAATTTTCTTACTAACGTACTGGTAATCAGGACCATCCCACTCAGATTTTTTCCCGGCTGCCATCCGCTTGGCTTCCAAGTTTTCAAAAGGGCCACCAGGAAGTCCTGCGATCGCTTGGCGAAGAATCTTCACAGATTCACGCATTTCCCGCATCCGTACCACATAACGAGCTAGGCAATCACCAGCTGTTTCCCAGTGTACATCCCAGTCGAAATCGTCGTAACATTCATAGTGGTCTACTTTCCGCAAATCCCACTGGACGCCGGAAGCACGTAACATCGGGCCGGAAAGTCCCCAGTTAATCGCTTGTTCGCGGGTGATAGTGCCAATCCCCTCGATCCGACGGCGGAAGATGGGGTTATTAGTCACCAAGCGTTCGTACTCATCAACTTTCGGCAAGAAGTAATCGCAGAAGTCCAAGCACTTGTCAACCCAACCATAAGGTAAGTCAATGGCAACGCCACCAATGCGGAAGTAGTTATGGTTTACCATTCGGTAACCTGTCGCCGCTTCCCACAAGTCGTAAATCATCTCCCGTTCGCGGAACTGGTAGAAGAAGGGAGTTTGAGCGCCGACGTCAGCTAGAAATGGACCAAACCACAGCAAGTGATTAGCAATGCGGTTCAATTCCAGCATAATAACCCGAATGTAGCTGGCGCGTTTGGGAACCGGAATGCCTGCCAGTTGTTCTGGAGCATTGACGCTAACGGCTTCATTGAACATCCCTGCTGCGTAGTCCCACCGACTTACGTAGGGAACGTACATAATGTTGGTGCGGTTCTCGGCAATTTTTTCCATTCCTCGATGCAAGTAGCCGATGACTGGTTCACAATCAACGACATCCTCGCCATCTAAGGTAACAATTAACCGCATAACCCCATGCATGGAGGGATGGTGGGGACCCATGTTTAGCACCATTGGTTCGGTGCGGGTTTCTAATCTTGCCATAGATTCAGTGTTCCGCTCTCTTTTGTGACAATTGTAAAATTGAATGTGCAGAAGATGACACTTACAGATAAGCGCGTGAACTGAGCAAAGGTTTTGTCAAGAAGGCTGGTGTTATGCCATTTCACAAATCCCTGCTTCCTCTGAAGAGCCCACATACAGCAACCCTAAAGCCAAATGGTGCTATAGGCTGTAATTCCGTGTTTGGTTGTGTTCCACTTCTCTATTAATTATATGGATTTGGAGTATAGAGGGCGCAGGATTTTTTTAGGACATTTAGCAATCGTGTATACCACTCTCTACTCTCTACGACGCTCGGGTAGTAGAGAGCAATCTAATTCTCAGGATAGAAGTAGAATCGAGAGCAGAGGCGAAAATTAGATGATTGTGAGATAAATATGAAAGATTACATTAAAATTTTAAAGCAATGCCCTTGCTGGAAAACACAGAAACACAGCCAAGTCTCCCTGAAGTTTACCGCAGTATCACTATTCCGGAGGGGAAAGGCTTTTGGCGGAAACTCCTAGCTTTTGCCGGACCTGGTTATCTGGTAAGTGTCGGTTACATGGACCCAGGAAACTGGGCTACAGATATCGCAGGTGGTGCTCAGTTCGGTTACACACTCCTCAGCGTCATTCTCTTATCTAATTTTATCGCCATTTTGCTACAGTCTTTGTGCGTGCGTCTCTCTGTCGCGACAGAATTAGACTTGGCTAAGTCTTGTCGAAACCAATTTAACCAGAAAGTTAATATTGTTCTCTGGATACTTGCTGAGATTGGTATTGTCGCCTGTGACCTAGCGGAGGTCATTGGTGGTGCGATCGCGCTACATTTGTTGTTTCACATCCCTTTGTTTGTGGGCGTGTGCCTCACCAGTTTGGATGTCCTACTGTTACTCATGTTGCAGCGACATGGCTTTCGGTATCTTGAAGCTTTAGTCATTACTTTAGTATCTACCATTGGACTGTGTTTTGTGCTAGAGGTGATATTTTCGCACCCTGATTTCGGCAGCGTCATGCTTGGTTTTGTGCCTGACCCAGCCATTATCCAACAACAGGAGATGTTATACGTTGCTCTGGGCATTTTAGGTGCTACCGTCATGCCGCATAACTTATATTTACACTCAGCAATTATACAAACACGGGCATGGCAACACACCCCAGAAAAGAAACGAGAAGCCATCAAGTTTGGCACAATTGATTCAACAATTGCTTTAACGTTTGCGTTGTTCGTCAACGCGGCTATCTTAGTTGTCGCCGCCGCAGCTTTTCACTTTTCCGGACATCAGGAAGTAGCACAAATTGAAGATGCTTACAAATTGTTATCCCCTCTGTTAGGTGTGAAAGTTGCCAGTTTTGTCTTTGCCTTAGCTTTACTCGCTTCAGGTCAAAGTTCAACCCTGACGGCAACTTTGTCTGGGCAAATCGTTATGGAAGGCTTTTTAAATCTACGTGTGACTCCTTGGGTACGCCGTTTAATCAGTAGACTAGCAGCGATTATTCCTTCTCTCATCTGTATTGCCTTGTTCGGTGATGGCAGTACTACTAAATTGCTTATTTTTAGCCAAGTCCTCTTAAGCTTCCAACTGTCGTTTGCCGTTTTCCCGTTAGTCATGTTTACTAGCGATCGCCAGTTTATGGGTGAATTTGTCAATCCACTGTGGCTAAAACTCGTCTCTTGGGGTGTCGCATTGATGATCGCCGGACTAAATGTTTGGCTAATCTGGCAAAGTGTGTTATCAGTCCTGAGTCCTAAGTCCTGAGTCCTGAGTGTGTGATCTTTCTTTTGCTCGCTAAAACTGGGTGGTAAGTAACTGTCAGATAATATCTACATAGAGCTAGACAAAAAGTCCTGATTGTGCACAGAATATTCGGTTTCAGCATAGTATAGATCGGGATTTTTAATTTTTAATTCCCGAAAGAAACTGACTTTCACTCGTGAATTGTACCATCAGGCATAATTGTCTCTGTTAAAGTTGCTCCTCTGAAAGTGACTCCAATCAGGATTGCTTCTCTCAAATCGGCTCTGGTAAGATCGGCTCCAGTCAAATCTGTTTGATATAATATGGTATTAGTTAAATCCGCTTCAACCAAGCAAGCCCAACTGAAATTAGCTCGTGTCAGATTTGCGTCCCTGAGATTGGTTTGAAATAACGTTCCATTGCTGAGATTGGCTCTACTTAGATCTGCAGCAGAAAATGTAGCCATTGATAAGAGTGCTGCAATTAGGTTTGCTCCATTTAAATTAGCTTCTCTCAGGTTTGCTGTACTCAGATCAGTTCGATGTAGAATTGCCCAACTGAGATCTGCACCTGTAAGGTTCGCTTCTTGAAGATTTGCTGCAGTTAAACAAACTTCACTTAGATTTGCTCGTTCTAAATTTGCCCTTCCAAAATTCCTCTGCCCTGCGGCATATCTTTTAACAAGTTCCTCTGCGTTCATGTCTCCGGAAATTAGCCGATCCATTGCACCTCTCACTGCTGTTAGTAATCAGACACAAAAACCTATTTTTTTACTGCTGATACGCGCTCGATGTAACCGACAAAATTGCACCAATGATTACTGGTTTGGGTATAGAGGGTAGTACCCCCAGAAAGCCGTAAAAAGTCATAACAAATGGTGCAAGCATTGCCTGTACGTTGAGACTTCGTTAAATCTCTTAATCTTTTTTAAAAATTTTAAACAAGTCTTCTACCTTAGTCAATCTATCTTAAGTATTTATACTCAATAA
>JAQYWN010000702.1 GCA_029379265.1 Rhizonema sp. NSF051 | reverse complement strand
ATATACTTAGGTTCTATCCGTGTAATATTCTAAATAAAGTTTTCTGACCTAAAAAAGAAATTATGAAGACAAGCAATAATACAATTAAACTCGACCAATTTTTGAAGTTTATCGGTATTACGCAGACAGGTGGGCAAGCCAAGTTAATGATTCAAGCAGGCGATGTAAAAGTTAATGATATACTTGAAATTAGACGAGGACGACAATTGGTCTCGGGAGATCGAGTGACGGTGGGAGAACAAACTTTTGAGGTAGATTTGAACTCTTGATTCTATGACATTGTGCCTGTTTTTTCCTGACACTGTAGATAGCGGTAAATTTATCCACCTGCTTACTTGAATAATTTTTATATTTCTTCATATTGTCAGTAAAGCTGAAAAAAAAGCTTTGAGATGTGCAAGAGACTCCAGTAAAGCAACTTAAGCACGTGAATCATGGGCGTTGTTGGGTGTAATCCGAACAAAGTCCACGTTTGAGTGTATAGAGGAGATGCCCTTGACAACGGAGTACATCCGTATTGCACTGGGGTAGAAAAAACACGGGTTTTGCGACGCTCGCTATGTTTTTATAAACTAGTTGATGTTTGAGGAAGTTAAAGATCGTTGTTTAATTATTTTGATTTTCTTACAGGTAGTCACTTCAATGATGGCAAAACCTCTCGCCATAAATTTGATGGTTGGTCACTAGAGGGACGAGATCCGAGGGTGATTCAATCTTTGATGCCAATAGGGGAGTGGCTCTACCGCAACTACTTCCGAGTCACAACTGATGGCTGGCATCACGTACCAACTGATGGTGGTATGTTGATGGTAGGTTCTCATAATGGCGGTTTGCTGGCACCGGATACGTTGATGTTCATGTATGACTGGTTTCAACACTTTGGTCCAGAACGCTTGACTTACGGACTAATGCATCCAAATGTCTGGATGGTTCCTTTCTACTCTCGCTTAACAGTGCAACTAGGAGCACTCAGAGCTGAACCCAAAATGGCAATTGCTGCTCTCCAACGAGGTGCTGCGGTACTAGTCTATCCTGGGGGAGCTGAAGATTTGTGGCGACCTCACAGTATGCGTCATCAAATTTACTTTGCAGGTCGTAAAGGGTTCATCAAACTAGCACTGCGCGAAGGTGTACCGATTGTGCCAGCAATTTCAAAAGGCGCTCACGATACTCTGATTATTCTAGCTGACTTCTACAAGCAGTTACGGCAACTGCATGAGTGGGGTATGCCCTGGTTCTTGGGCTTCGATCCTATGGTGTTTCCCATTTATTTGGGACTACCTTGGGGGTTGGCAATCGGACCTTTGCCGAACATTCCTTTACCTGTACCAATTCACACACGTATTTGTGCACCGATTGTGTTTGAACGTTATGGTCGTGCTGCCGCAAGCGATCGCGACTATGTAGATGCTTGCTATGAAAAGGTCTGCAACCAAATGCAAACAGAACTCGACCGTTTAGTTATAGGTTTGAGTGGTATTGAGTCCTGATGATAGCTATTTGCCAATACTAGGCAGTATATTTGACCAGAAACCTGGTTTCTGAGTAGATCTACAGACAATATATGCGATCGCCACCTGAGCGAGCAGTTTATATCATGTCCGTTGAATTGCTTAGAATAAAAATTCGCTGTTTTTCCACTTTTGCGTGTTATATGAATTATAAGTATTCAACCGGACATGATATTATTCGTCTTTACAGGAAGATCTGCGCTTAATGTAACGTGAGTTCGATGTTTAGGAAAAGGCAAAAAACTGACTTCATCATTTTTGCGGATGGTGGGGAATAGCGTCAAAAAATTTAATGTATACCAATCCCTACAAAGATTTCGGGTTTCGCACTCCTGACTAGTCTAAATTCCACCGAATAAGGCAAGCGTCCCAAATCAAAAGCCCTATGATTTTTTGCTTAAAACTGGAGCGTTGGATGTTGGGCGTGTGTGAACGCTGACATGACGAGGAGTGCTTTCACCCTGTAATTCATAGGTGTTGTCTACAACTCCGAGACGTAAGGCGACGCGCTTATACTTGTTAGAATTATATGGAATGCCTGCGTGCATGACTTGCGAGTTGTCCCAAAAAACAATATCACCCGACTGCCAAACATGAGCATAAGCGGGTGTACGCTCCAGAACTGTTTGAAACAATTCTTGCCAAAACTGTTTTGCGGAGTCTGGTGATTTCTCCATACCAACAGGAATGGCTGTGTCCGAACCAAGATATAATCCTTTTTGCCCAGTTACTTTATGGGTTGATACAATTGGATTAGGAATTAAACATCTTTTTGCGCCTGCCACGCTCCTAAAAATGCTGCGATGCCCAATCCCGCAGCTAAAGCACCCCACTTGATTGCTGGATTCATTTCCACCCAATCAGAGATACTGGGAATTGTTAGGTTGCCGAAGTCTCCCTCCACTTTATCGTGGTCTGGAACTGGAGCAAACAGATTGTCTGGCCCAACTTCAGACTTCGGTTTATTGGTACGCTGTCCCTCAAAGCCAATCAGGGCAAGCAGTGAATCTACTAACTCTGGCGAGAAACGTTGTAATAAATCTAACATTCTACCCACATCTCCAACAATGAAATCACGAGTTGGATGTTCAGCAGTATAGAGAATGGCCTCGCTCACTAAATCTGGTTGATAATAAGGTGGTATTCCTGTAGGCTTAACTCCCAGCTTAGTGCGCACATTATTGTAGAAAGGTGTGTTGATGACTGAAGGTAGTATGGACGTGACGCTAATAGGTAATCCTTCGTGTTGTAACTCTACACGCAATGCTTCCAAAAAACCCTCTAAACCATGCTTGGCAGTACTATAGGGACTTTGAAGCGGTAAACTGCGCCTACCCTCCATCGAAGAAACATGAATGAGTGCCCCACGTCCCTGTTGTTTGAGATAGGGCAGTGCTACCATTGCACCATACACCTGTCCCATTAAGGTGACATCAATGACTCTTTGAAATTCCTCAGGTGTGATTGTCTCAAAACGACCGATTACACCTGTAGCAGCAGCATGAACCCAGGTATCGAGTCGTCCGTACTGTAGCACTGTTTTGTCAGCGATCGCCTTTACCTGCTCAAAATTACTGACATCAGCGACGACAGCTATAGCCTCACCACCAAAGCTTTGAATTTCCCCTACTAACGACGATAGCCCTGAAGAGCTCCGAGCCGCAACGACTACCTTTGCACCACGACGGGCAAACTTTAGGGCTATGTCTCGTCCTATACCACTGGAGGCTCCAACGATGGCTACTACTTGTTGATTAATTGGCTTTAATTGCATGATTTATTAATCTATACCCTATTCTTCCCTGTGTTAAGCTTTATTAAGCATTTGCACATCTTTCGTAAGGATGAAGTAGTGGATGTGGGTTTTAACTAAGGGCACGACTATTGATATCATGTCCGGCAAATCACCCATAAAAAAGAACCCCACCCCTAACCCCTCCCCGCTTGCGGGGAGGGGGACAAAGCATAGCGGGGAGCGCTCTTGGGATTGTATGGAATTAAGGTTAATTTTCCGGACATGTTAGGAAGTGCCGTTAGATTAGTCTCGCCACAAAGTAATCCCTCCCAATAAACCAGCCACATTCGGGATAATCTTCACATTTGGCGGCAACTCGATTTTTACTTTTTCCGCTTCACCGCCACCAATGTAAAGATAATCGTAATTAAACAGATGTTGCAACGATGCGATCGCCTTTTCTAAACGCCTGTTCCATTTTTTCTCACCCTGTTTTTCCAAAGCGGCACGTCCTAACTGTTCTTCGTAAGTTTCCTCTTTGCGAAATTGATGATGCCCCATTTCTAAGTTCGGCACCAGTTTCCCATCCATAAACAAAGCCGAGCCAAAACCCGTACCTAGCGTAATTACCAATTCTACCCCCTTGCTAGAAATTGCTCCCAACCCCTGCATATCAGCATCATTAATCACCCGTACAGGTTTGTTTAAACGCTCTGACAATGCCGTTGCCAAATCAAACCCGATCCATTCTGGATCTAAATTTACTGCTGTTTCCGTAACTCCAGAACGCACTACACCAGGAAACCCTACGGAAATACGATGAAACTCTTCTTGAGTAGCTGCCAAAGTGACAATTGTATTAATAATCACCTCCGTTTTGGCAGGTCGAGGTGTTTCCGCTCTCGCCCTTTTTGTTAAGGGATTACCTTGAGGATCTAAAAGCATCACCTTAATACCACTTCCACCAATATCAACGGATAGGGTAAGGATAAGACCGTTTTCTATAGTCATTGAGTTTGTCCTGATCACTATGAAAGTATTTTGGATGCGCGGATTTTTCTCTTTGGATAAATCTGGGGAGGGGGCAAATTCTAGATAATGGACTGTCCTCAAGGATGAATCTAGGTATCTGACTTCTTTTGGAATATGGATTAGATTTTATCTTGTCCCAAAGAATAAATTCGCTCTTCAATTTCTGCGTATAACCCAAAATCGAAAATCGGCTTGGTTAATAATTAATTACTCTCGCAACCCGCTAAATTTGCTAGTGTAGGGATAGCTCCGAATCAGCTAACTATTCCCAGTGCCATGATTGTAGAGCATCTGTTGGATATATAAAAAGTAATAT
>JAQYWN010000701.1 GCA_029379265.1 Rhizonema sp. NSF051 | reverse complement strand
ACATTTAACAATGTAATTACTGAGAATATAGTGATTGTAAATTCTGTTAACAAAGTAATACATACTAGCTTTTCAACGTGAAAACTTGAAACGATAAAGGGTTTTTAAGGTAGCTAGTTATCATACAGATGGAAATCTATATGTGTATTTTGTTACTAAAAGCAAGTCGTTAGCAGAATCTCCTGTAAAAATGGATAGGTTTAAGAAATGCCATTTCGTGTCTGTGCATTTACTGAGACTTTCAAAAACTCTCTGAGTTTTAGAAAACAAGAGTATATAGGCTACCGTTGCCATCGTCAATTCGAGTTGTATGGACTAAGCTGGTACTTTAAGAATTACCCATGTGAAAGTTTAGAGATTGGCTTTGGACCACTTGTTTTTATGCCATTGAACTGATAAAAGATAAGAGGCAATGGTTGTAAATTATCATACAACAGGTAGAAAAGCATAACCAGATCAGCTTTTTAACCCATACCAACTGCAAGTGTTATAGCTTTACGAATTGGAAAGCTAAGCAGTTAGGTAACAAAGTCACACAATGTTTTCTCAGCCCTTAGACTATGTAACTAGCAATACATGATGCGTAACATGAGTTAGAGGAAAAAAACTCTGTTAGATTTGCACCGAATTCAAATGCATCAAATATTATTAGTGTATCCTTATTTTAAATAACTGCCTCGGCAACTCACTGAGAACACACCCTTATTGTTTAGGATCGCTTTTTTTAATTGTGGTATGAGATTGATTAACTTATTGAATGTGGGACTCCATAATATCACAATGGTCGAGTTGTTAGAAAAGCTACGAACAGGCGGTATTGTTTTTACACCCAACGTAGACCATTTGATGAAATTACAAAGAAATCCAGAGTTTTACAGTATTTACCAAGAAGCAGATTATAGAGTTTGCGATAGTAAAGTTTTGATTTATGTATCAGCTTTTCTGGGAACACCCATAAAAGAAAAGATTTCTGGATCAGATTTGTTTCCGGCTTTTTATAACTACTACCAGCATGATGAAAGTATTAAAATCTTCTTGCTAGGGGGTGATGCAGTAGTAGCTAAGAATGCTCAAGAAAAAATTAATTATAAGGTAGGTCGGGACATAATAGTTGCTGCTCACTCACCTTCCTATGGGTTTGAAAAGAAAGAGGATGAATGCCAACAAATTGTAGATATCATTAACTCTACAGGAGCAACGGTTCTAGCAATAGGAGTAGGTGCGCCCAAGCAGGAAATGTGGATTGCCAAATATAGGAAGCAATTGAAAAATATTAAGATATACTTGGCTATTGGTGCGACGATCAACTTTGAGGCAGGAAATGTCCACCGGGCACCAAAGTGGATGAGTGAGGTAGGTTTAGAGTGGCTTTACAGGCTGTTAAGCGAACCGAAGCGCTTGTGGCGAAGGTATTTGTTAGATGCCATTCCGTTTTTATGGTTAATTTTTCAACAACGGTTTCGCGTATATAAGAACCCTTGGTCAACTCTTATACAACATAAAGTGAGTGAGATTCAGTCTGTTACAAGAAGTCTCACGAAAATGTAGAAGTCGTTTTTTGTTCAACACTGTGCAGCAAAGGAACTAGTGGTATGGAGACTAAAGATAATACTGAAGACGTAAATATTCAAAAATATTTCCTAATTCTCAAACGCCACTGGCGAGTTAGCACAGGAGTTTTTGCAACCTTTGTGGCGTTATCTGGAGCGGCTTTATTACTCGACAAACCTGCATACGAAGCAAGTGGAAAACTGCTGTTCCAAATAAACAGAACCTCTTCTTACACAGGAGTTGGAGAAAAACAAGGACAATTGGAATCTTTGAAGCGTGAGGCGAATCCTTTAGACACGCAAGGTGTGCTGATACAATCAGCACCTATTATCCAAGAGGTTATCCGCACTCTTAATCTCAAAGATAAACATGGTGTTCCTCTGACTCCAGAGGTAGTGAAAATTAAAACTGAGCCAGTTTTAAATACTGATGTACTTAAAGTCTCTTTTACATCTAGCAATCCGGAAATGGCTAAAGCTGTTGTCGATCAGGTGATGACATCATTTGTTGCTAGTAACATTCAGTCTAATCGAGCCGAAGCTTCAGCAGCAGGGACATTTATTCAAAATCAATTGCCATGGGCTGAAAAAGAATTAAACCGAAGATCGGAGGCACTGCGTAAATTTAAGGCTGAAAATCAAATTATCGATTTGCACGAAGAGACGCAAGGCGCAGTTAAAACTGTGGCAAGTATAGAAGATGAATTAAATCATGCTCGCTCTCAATTCTCAGAATTGACAGCTCAGGAAAACGATCTTCGTAAGCAACTCAATTTTCGTAACAATAGTGCTGTCGATTTGACTTCTTTAAGTCAGGTGCCTGGTTTGCAAGAGCTGATATCTGAACATCAAAAGCTAGAAACTCAGCTAGCAAATAAACAAAATATCTTGACAGAAGAGAACCCAACCATTGTTCAACTCAAAAAGCAAAAAGCAGATTTAAGAGCTTTAATACAGGAGCGAACTAACGAGTCGTTAGGATATAAAGCAAATGTCGCTCCTGGTAGTTTAGAGATGGGGAAAATTAAGCAAGACATAACTGCTGATCTTGTGAAACTTCAGTCTCAACGCCTGGGTACAGAAAGAAAAATACAAACATTGTCTAATCTTAGGGAAGTTTATAGCAAGCGGGCTGGTATTCTCCCGAATTTAGAGAAGAAGCAAGGAGAATTAGAGCGCAGTTTATCGGTTGCTCAAAAAAGCTACGAAAACCTTTTGACGAAACAACAGGAAACTAAAATAGCAGAAAATCAGAATATCGGTAACGCCCGCGTACTTGAACCTGCTAGAGTTTCCAGTAGCCCAGCCGCCATGAAAATGAAGATTGGCATTGGTGTGGGTGGTATATTTGGTGGTTTGCTCATAGGCATAGCAGCTGGATTCTTGGTTGATATTATCGACAGAAGGTTAAAAACCGCCAAGGAAGCAGAAGAACTTTTTGGACAAACTCTGTTAGGGTTAATTCCGAATTTTGAAACCGTAAACACCCCAACTGCCAAAGAGTCAATGTTAAGCGGAATCTCAAACAGAGTGATTGTGGCAACGTCACCTTGTTCTGTGATCCATGAAGCATACCACATGCTTCGGGCAAATATGAAGTTTATTAGTTTAGATAAAAAAGTTCGCACAATTGTAGTCACAAGTTCTGTAAGTGGAGAAGGAAAATCAGAAGTTTCTGCCAACTTAGCGACAGTAATGGCTCAAGCGGGACGACGAGTTCTCCTAGTTGATGCAGATATGCGTCAGCCACATCAACATCACCTATGGGGTTTGATCAATTCAGTTGGTTTGAGTAATGTCATGGTTGATGAAGAAAAACTATCAGTTGCTGTGCAAAAAGTTACACCTCAACTATCTGTTCTAACTGCTGGAGTAATGCCTCCTAATCCCCTAGCTATCATTGATTCAGAGCGTATGACTACTCTCGTTGAGACGCTCTCAGACCAATATGACTATGTTGTTTTTGATACGCCTCCTTTAGTTGGAACTGCTGATGCGGCAGTTTTAGGCAAAATGGTAGATGGAGTCTTAGTAGTGGCTAGACCTGGTGTTGTCGATTCCAGTAGTGTTGCGGCAGCAAAATCTTTACTATCACGTTCTGAAGCTAATGTTTTGGGAATCGTTGCCAACGGAGTCAATATCAAACACGAACCGGGCGGTTTCTTTTACTACCCCAGTAACCGAACCGATACCAGTGATGACAAAGTCAAAGTAAAAGTCAAAGAAACTGAAGTAGGAATATAGTTATGGCTGCAAGACTAGAGTCGATGGCAAATGTCAGAGAAAATGATGTTCCGACTTTAACCCTGTGGCAGCAAATAAAAGAAGACTGGACTGCTCATGGTAGAGATTGGACAAAACCAGGATTTCGAGCAGTAGCGGTTCTGCGTTTTGGAGTTTGGCGCATGAAAATTCAGCCCAAATCTCTTCGCGCACCTTTCAGCATTCTTTATCGAATGTTGTATCGCAAAGTTCGTAATAATTATGGAATTGAACTACCCTACACAGTCCAGCTAGGTCGCCGCGTAGTTATTGAACATCAGGGAGCAATTGTCATTCATGGAGACTGCTGGATTGGTGATGATAGTATTATCCGTCAAGGTGTGACTTTAGGAAATCGTTATCTAGATCGTCCTTTTGATGCACCAAAGTTGGGCAAATCTGTCAATGTTGGTGCTGGAGCAAAAATCTTTGGTAACGTCTCTATTGGAAATGGTGCAAACATTGGCGCTAATGCTGTCGTTCTCTGTGATGTTCCACAAGGAGCAACAGCCGTTGGCATACCAGCAAAAATTATCAAGAGGGGAGTGGGCAGTGAGGAGTAGGGAAGCAGAGGAAGAAAGATGACAACTCACAACTCACAATTAACAATATTCCGGACAGTTTTTTTCTAAAACCTGCGAACATTGATCTGTCGTTTCTGCTTGAAGCCTGTAACTCTCATTCTTTCGTTGCTCAGGATCTCTGAACAAGGTTTTAGCCGGAGTATTGAATTAACAATTAACAACTCACAATCCACAATTAATGATGAAGAAAGTATCTGTTATTATTC
>JAQYWN010000700.1 GCA_029379265.1 Rhizonema sp. NSF051 | reverse complement strand
CTCGAATTGAGATAGAACCAAGCCAAGCCCATCCGAGGCAGTCATTGACAGTCAAAGCGCAAAGCTCGCCGGAGAGAGTACTCTTTCCGGCAGACTTTGCGTCAAAAGTGCGGCCATGGTAAGTCAATCGGTAGGCTTTGATGCAGGAAAGAAAATCAAGGGCAGGAAGAGATTTCTGACGGTTGATACCTTGGGGCTAGTCTTGCGGGTCTTGGTAACATCTGCCAGTATGGGTGAACGAGAAGGGGGAAAACAAGTTCTTCAACGAGTGAAACAGTATCCACACCAGACATCTCGCTTGACAACCCTTTGGGTGGATGGCGGCAATGACTATGAGCCTTTTATGCAGTGGGTGATGAATTTTTGTCGTTGCCCAAGCGCAGGTGGTATTACGCCCACAACGCTCCCTCGGGCAACGCCAGTGCTCAAAAAACGTTGAGTTGTCGAGCGCACTTTTGGTTGGCTCATGGGGTGTCGGCGGTTGGTCAACAGACGTTGAGTTTTTGCCGGAAACATCAGAGACGTTTATCTATCTTGCCATGATCCGGATCATGGTGAGGCGATTGGCATAAAATTTTACCCCTCAAAACTTTTCAAACACCCTCTTAGGCTCCTTGAGAGAGCTTGATACACAATTCATAATTGCTAAGGAAGTTGATTTAGCCGAGAAAGAGCTTTTCACTCCTTTATTGAATGAAGTTGAAGAAATGCAAAGTATATTAGTTGCGACTTTAAACAAGATAAAAGATTGAACTTTTCCTTCTTCCTTCCTTCTTTCTTCCCTTCTGCCTTCTGCCCTCTGCCTTCTGCCTTAAAACGAGTTTCCGTGTTGATCACCAAAATCTGACAAGAACCCTTAACTGAACCGTATTGGGTTATATATTTGAGCAATCAACCACATTTTTAAAGCTGTTGCAGCAAGTCAAAGGAATGACTCCGTTTTTATTGCCTTGTCAATTCTTAAATTTAGAATTGCTGACTGGACTATACTGTAGGCAACTTGGCAATTAGGCTAATTAAGTTTTTCACATCGTGTTGAAACCAGTTATGAATCCATAGACAGTACCGGTCAATGGCTTGTTGTTCTGTTACATGACTTGACAGTTCCGATGCTATTGAATGGGCAACCCAAATACCAGACATAATTGCTTTGAGAACGCCATGACTCGATGTCGGATCAACGACCATTGCGGCATCCCCAACGATTAAATAACCACATCCAGCAGGTTGTGAAACAATTCGCCAGCTGACATTAGCCGCCCGCATTGGTTGATAAATCTGTAACCCTTGGAATTCATCGGGTAACCAGTCTTTTGGGATTTTCTGATTTACAAATGATAAGCGCGTCCATTGATAAAGTTGCGATTGCACCTTAGCAGTCCACGTCCAACCGCAGGAATCAGCAACTATCACTGGAGCATCATCTCGCGCTTTCGCGAACCCTGTGACATAACCATAATAAGCAATCAGACGCTCTGAGTGATAATTGATTTGTAACCCTAATTGTCGAGCAAGCCAATGATGATCTCCGGCAGCATCAATGATTTTAGCTGCCCGAAAAGTGGAGTGGGATGTCTCAACGCCAATCACCCTGCGCCCATCCATCAGTAAACCAGTTGCACGGCTTGGTTGTATAATTTCAACACCAAGCGCTCTTGCTTGATTGAGCAAAATTGCATCAAAATCGGCTCTCCAAGCTTGAAATCCTAGCCACGCTCCCTCTTCGTCTGAGCCAAAGGGGACAAACTCCCTGCTGCCTTCCCACTGCACCCAGTTTCCCTTGTGGCGAAGAAAGCCAGCTGCTAAGACTGGCTCAAGGACACCTAACTGCTTCAGTAGTGGTTCAACACCAGGATGTAATGTTTCACCAGGGTGTGTACGAGGAAATAGCTGCGACTCAATCAGAACAACTTGTAAGCCTAGTTGAGCGCACCGAATAGCGGTAGCGCAACCAGCAGGCCCACCCCCAACTACAAGCACATCAGTATTAGACACTTCTACTAGACCAGGTTCCCTGATCGCGTTTCAACAGAATTTTGACTGCTGTAACAAACAAGGTCACAGTTTCTTCGATTTTAACCAAGCGTTTTCGAGAATTTCCAGGGTCTAAAAATGAATCTCCATAACGATAAATCTCAAACCGATAAATATTTCCAGCAAGCTTAGTAAGTGTTTGAGTTTGTGCCTGTTGTAACTCTGAATCGGTCGGTTGCACTGGTTGGAAAGAAAACACGCTCCATTTTCCCCGATCATCAGGTACAATTCCTAAGACTTGGTAAACATTCGCCATTGCCAACACTCTGGCTTCGTATTCACGCACA
Source organism: Rhizonema sp. NSF051 (assembly GCA_029379265.1). GTDB lineage: Bacteria > Cyanobacteriota > Cyanobacteriia > Cyanobacteriales > Nostocaceae > Rhizonema. Next base: position 2,285 of record JAQYWN010000700.1, on the reverse strand, counting down.
TCAACCTTAGCCGTTAATGAGAGCGAAAATTTCTTCTGCAAAGAGTTCTCTACATAATCTGCATGAGCAAAATCCGAATATTCTATCAACTCTGTACCATCCCTAGTGACGCGTCGAGGTCCAACAATTCCATCCCAAGGTAAATTGCCAACCTGACCAATTTCTCCATCTGTCAACGGGCTGACAGTGGGCCACATGGGATTGGGCTGAAACGTCCGGGCTGCATCAGGAGCCACTGCAGGCCAAAATGTGCTAAGTGCAGCACAAAGTTTAGAGTCCTCAGGAAAAGGACTGCCTAAGCCGTAGCTTGCTAAGTGTTCCACTTGGTTGGTGCGATCAAAACTCACATCCCAACCAGGAGCAAATACTCCAGCTGCTGCATCTGGGAGATATGCTTGTCGGATTGTTGGGGAACCATTCAACGGCCTTTGTTGCACTGAACCCTGACGAGGTAATGAAACAATTGCAGTTACAGTTTTATCTTCTGCTCGAAAATCAACATTCTCTAATTGCAGGTTGGGAGCAAAGCGATCATCAGATAACGTTTCTGGCGGAACTTCCCAGAGATTCTGTCTAAGTCTGCTAGGTACTGACTGCTCTGTCCATTCTAATAGCTCTCGCTGGTCGCAACTGGGGAAAAAATCTGGTGCGCTTATTAGAGAATAGGCAGGCACGTTGCGAGGAATTGCCACTGCCAACTCTGGACATATTGCTTGAATCGACCCATCACCTGTAAAATCAAGGTAGTGTTGAGCGTCGTAACCACCTGCTCTCACCGCCGCTTCCACATTTTTCCTATCGTTGAGATTTTCTTGTTGACCATTGGGTAATATTTTATGGCGGGCATGAACATACTCTGGAGCATGTCTTGCGTTCATTACCGGAGGAATGGATAGGCTAGAAGATAGGATTGGACTATTCGGTGGAACTTTAAAGGTGAGCAGCTTCCCTTGGTAAGTAGCCGCTTCAACTAGATTTGGATGTACTACTGGAACTAAAAGCCCTGTACTAAAGTCAGAATCTGTTGTAAATTCAGCAATATCTTCTGTAAAAATAAATGGTGAGTTGCTAATGTCTGGTTCATTCCAGCCTGCGTTTTTTAACGCTAAATGAATCCGCCGCAGTTTTTGATTGACATGAGCAGCATTTAAAGTGACTTGTAAGTCAGAACCACGAATGCATTCTGTACCGTTGAATAGTTTGTGGAGGGGAACCCAGAATAGTTTAGTGTCATCTTCATCCTGAAAACGCAACGGCCCAAAACTCTGGAAATTACCAGTGCGTTGTACTGCAATATAGGCAGAATAACGTGCAGGCAAGACGCGAAAAGTTTCTTTTAAGTCACCTTCAACGCTTGGTAGAAATCCGCGCAGTTTTCCATTGTATAGCGGTTGAGCGGTTCCAACTCGCGCTACACCTGTGCGAGAAAAACACATATCTGCGTGCTGACGTTGGACTGTTTCCGAAGCCGGACGATATTCTGAGGCAAACACAGCGATCGCTAACATTTGTCCCCTAGCTAGAACTTGCAAATCTTGGATTGAAGGAGGCTGCACTCCATAAACAAAATTTTCAATGATTTCTAGTTCCGCTAGGGTTGGATATGCGCTCAGATTCTCACTCACCACGTTGGGTGAAGCCAAGGCATGAAACAGCAAGCTCCGAGATGGATTTCCTGCTTCTATTGCTCGTTTTCCTTCAAAGGCAAAGTCTTCAAACCCTGCTATTTGACGATTGATAGCTGGTAGTTCTTTAATTAATTCCGTCTGTAGGTTTGTTGCTGTGATATCTAGCCCGTGCTGGAGTAGCAAATCTCGCCAGCCAACAGAGGCGAGGCGGGAACACACCTGTTTAACTTCATCAATGAGAGCCATAATTTATATCCTCAATTCTACAGGTAAGCAAGATTAGGGACTTACAAGAAAATAAGATATTGCTCAAGCTCGGACAATCTTAATATCTCATTTAAGACATGTTTCCGAACGTTATCAGAAAGGTTGGTCATGTTCTGACTTTTGAGGCAAAACCTTTATTCCTATTTGATAGATTGCTTCAATGCAATAGACAATGGTAATCGTGTTAATTCTCGTTCCACCAAGCAGTTAAACATTTGATTGTGTGGGAGTTGTCATAGTGTCTAAGACATAAATCACCTCAATAACGTCGGGGTTTTGAAGCTATAGAACATAAGTTCTCATAGCTACATTCTTAGATAGGTGTCAGTGAAATCAACTTATGCACTTAATTAGATGGACTGTAGATAGCTAAAAAATAAGCATAAATAC
>JAQYWN010000699.1 GCA_029379265.1 Rhizonema sp. NSF051 | reverse complement strand
ATTTCAATATCGTCCATTTTTTCTTCTATCTTTGATGCACTGATTATATTTCGTACTGCTTTTATGATAATTTGGTAGGCATGATTAATTTTTTGATGAGAATCTCTAGAAGGAGATGGATTCATTCCACGGATAAGTTCTTTATAAAAGGGATGATCAACTCTTGATAGTTTCATCACTTCAACCAAGTTTACCTTTCGTTGAATCTCTTGACGGAACTCTATAAATCTTTCCGAAAGAGCTTTGATGCGTTCCTCTAAGATGAATTCATTATTTTTATCTCCTGAATTGTTCGCATGTTCAAGTAACTCCTTATATATTTTAATTAAACAAGACATCAATAGCGTAAAAGTCGAAATTCTTTGTTGTCCATCAATAATTTCATATTCGTGTTGATTTACAGCTCCCTCGACAGGGTATCTAACGCAAAGAACTCCGCCAAAAAAATGATTAACAGGCGTATGTGATTTTCTTCTCTCAAAACAGTTTTTCAAATCTTTGATAAAATCGTCAACAGATTCAGCTTCCCATGCATAAGCTCTTTGATACTTGGGGATAAAAAACATCGGTTTGTACTCAAAAATTTTGCCCACAGAAGTGTATGCAGGTTCCATCTTCATATAAATCGCACCTTTATTAAGTGTATTCGGTAGTTTACAGAAACATGTTATAAATATAACATGTTTATTTGTTCAAGATGCGGTAGACCAAATAGCCGCTTCTCTAGGTTGAGTGGAGCGATCGCGTTATCCCAACAAATGTTGATAAATGTTGGGTTTCGTTCCTCAAACGCTTCTATTCGTAAGTCGGGCTTTCTCAGAACAGCATCCGTCACTAGTAGCGCTAAAATAGTTACCCATCCCGCATCTACTAACCCAACGCCCCATGCTTTGCGACTACTTAGTACAAATCCTGACTGCCCGCGTATACGATATTGCCCAGGAAACACCACTGGATTATGCTCAGAATCTGTCGGCACGCCTAAATAACAAGCTCCTGCTCAAACGGGAGGATATGCAGTCAGTGTTTTCTTTTAAACTACGGGGTGCTTATAACAAGATGGTACAACTACCACCAGATGTGCTGGCACAGGGTGCGATCGCAGCTTCTGCAGGAAACCACGCTCAAGGAGTCGCTCTTGCCGCCAGTCATCTGGGAACACGAGCGATTATCGTCATGCCCGTGACTACCCCACAAGTTAAAGTAGATGCAGTCAGAGCCCGTGGGGGTGAAGTTGTGTTGTATGGGGATACTTACGACGATGCCTATGCCTACGCCCGTCAACTAGAGGCGGAAAAAGGATTAACCTTCATTCATCCCTTTGACGATCCATATGTGATTGCTGGACAAGGAACTATTGGGATGGAAATTCTGCGACAATACCAGCAACCAATCCATGCAATTTTTGTAGCAATTGGGGGAGGTGGATTAATTTCTGGAATTGCGGCATATGTGAAGCGGTTGCGCCCCGAAATCAAGATTATTGGTGTTGAGCCAGTGGATGCTGATGCCATGTCTCAATCGCTCAAAGCAGGGAAACGAGTACGCTTACCTCAAGTAGGCTTATTTGCCGACGGGGTGGCAGTGCGGCTTGTAGGTGAAGAAACCTTCCGTCTCTGTCAGGAGTATGTAGATGAGATCATTTTAGTCGATACAGATCACACTTGTGCCGCGATTAAAGATGTGTTTGAAGATACGCGCTCTATTTTGGAACCTGCAGGTGCCTTAGCGATCGCTGGTGCCAAAGCCTACGTAGAACGGGAAAAAATCCAGGGACAAACCTTAATTGCCGTTGCTTGCGGTGCGAACATGAATTTTGATCGCCTCCGCTTTGTAGCAGAACGAGCAGAGTTTGGCGAACGCCGCGAAGCTATCTTTGCTGTCGCCATTCCCGAACAGCGAGGCAGTCTCCGCAAGTTTTGCGAATGTATTGGATACCGTAATCTTACTGAGTTTAATTACCGTATTGCTGATAAAAAAGAAGCCCATATTTTTGTCGGTGTGCAAATTCAAAACCGTGCTGACGCAGCAAAGATGGTTGAAACCTTTGAAAGCTGTGGGTTCAAAACCATTGACTTAACCGATGACGAACTGACAAAATTACATCTGCGACATATGGTGGGTGGACACTCTTCCCTAGCCCACAATGAATTACTTTACCGTTTCGAGTTTCCCGAACGTCCTGGTGCATTGATGAAGTTTGTCAGTTCCATGAGTCCCGACTGGAATATCAGCCTCTTCCACTACCGCAACAATGGGGCAGATTACGGACGAATCGTCGTTGGCATGCAAGTACAGAACCACGAGATGGAACAGTGGCAAGCATTTATCGATACCCTTGGCTATCGTTATTGGGATGAAAGCCAAAATCCTGCATACAAATTGTTTTTGGGTTAAGAGGAGGGGCGAACGGCCGTGACGCTCGTTCGCATGATTGCGTCTCCCCTTGGGAGAAGACTCGCTAAAGCCCCTACATGGTTATCTGTCCGATTCTATTTTCAAACTGGTATTACTTCGTTGAAGAAGGGGAATTACGGTGATTTTGTTAAAATTTATTAAAGCTACAACAAGAGCAAAGGAGTACCTACTATGGTTACTGAGATTACTCCGCAAGGGGATATGCGTGACGCGATAGCGCGTTCGGGAAGCGTCCCAAATAGCACCGCAGAGGCAAAGCCAATCGCAGAATTAAAACAGGGAGAGGAACTTACATTCCAATGGACAAAGCAGTGGTATCCAGTAGCTGTGGTAAAATTCCTAGACCCATCTCGCCCCCATGCAATGCAATTACTAGGAAAGGATATTGTCTTATGGCGGGATGGATCTGGTAAATGGCGTTGCTTTGAAGATTTTTGTCCCCATCGACTCGCTCCTCTTTCTGAAGGTCGTGTTGAGGCTGATGGCACACTTTTATGTGCCTACCACGCTTGGCGCTTTGATTCTGAAGGGAACTGCGTTAGTATTCCTCAGTCACTAGACAAGCAGACAGAGGCAAAGCACTGCTCAAACCCCAAGTCATGTGCTGTTGCCTTTCCGACGCAAGAGTGCCAGGGTTTATTGTGGGTGTGGTCAGAGTCTGGTCCCCAGGCACAGAGCGAAAGTCAATTGAGGACACCGCGACTTGTTCCCGAACTTGAGAATGACTCGGACAGGGTAGTACACCTTTTTTGGAATATACGTGACCTTCCTTATGGATGGGACTTTTTCATGGAGAATGTGGCAGATCCAGCCCATGTACCTGTTTCCCACCACGGAATTGTCGGAAACCGATATCAGGATGCCAAATACTACGACATGATACGAGTTCGGGAGATGTCTACCCAGGGAGGATTCTCCTTTGAAATCACACCAGTTGCTCCAAACCTCAAGCAAGCGGTTCATGACTTTCAACCACCCTCTCAGATGAGAATTGTCTCAACTTTTAAGGATGGTGGGCAGCTCATCCTCGCTTTATATGCTACTCCCACCCGTCCTGGATGGTGTCGTCATATCGGATGCCAAGTTTTAGTGAAGAATGAGGCTGGCAAGTTGCCAAAAGGGTTAGGATTCTTTGGGCTACCAATGCCAACTTGGTTAGGTCATGTATTGGCGTCCCTGTTTCTCCACCAAGATTCGGTCTTCCTTCATTACCAGGAGAGAATTCTAGCTCAACGGGGAAAAGGCAAATGGCTAGAGACAGTTTATACACCCAATCCCCAAGACAAGATGACGAGCGCATTTCGTCACTGGCTGTCTAAGAGCGCCGGTGGTGGTATCCCTTGGGACTCAGGATGTAATTCTCATCTCCCTCTAGAAAAATTAGACAAGGAAAAACTTTTTGATGTGTGGACAACTCATACTCAACATTGCAGCTATTGCCAGAATGCCCTGAAAAATATTAATCGCCTCACTTTGTTGGCTTATGTAGCAGCTGTTGTGTGCTTGTGTATAGGTGTAATTGTGGATGCACGGGCTGTAGCGATGAGGGCTGCGGTAACGAGTGCTGGGCAATCGGTTACATCCCTTTTAACTGTTATTCCCCCTACAGGATTTTGGTTTGCTCTTGGCGGCACAATCCTATTTGCAACTTTAGGATATTTGCTCAAAAAGCTCAGTCGGCTCTTCTACGTTTATAAGTTTGAACATGCCCACAACAATTGATTTAAGGTGTTATGCTTTTGATTTTACTCCAGATGTAAAAATATAGCTGTTCGTGCAAGAAGTGGGAAAATAAATGATTTCCGAAACCAGGTTTCTTCAAGGAACCTGGTTTTAATTGCTCACAAATAATTTAAAAATGTCATGACTTCTATTCTCTATGTAATACCATGTTCTTTTGAACACTTATAATAATGCTTGTAGTTGCGCTTTAGCGCTCTTAACAGTTTGAGAGCGCTAAAGCGCAACTACGAACCTATCTTTTATTTATAACTCATTTACCGAACATGATATAAGTGTGTACATTTGACATCTGCATTACGCAAAGAAAGAGGAGTGGATAGTTTTGCGCGATCCTTGTTCTCGTCAACACATTGTCAAAAATGGCGATACGGATGGCAGCAGTTGCCTTCTCTTCTCCTAACGGAGACGCTGCGCGAACGAGAGGCTTCTCTACGAGACGCTCCGCGAACGCCAACG
>JAQYWN010000071.1 GCA_029379265.1 Rhizonema sp. NSF051 | reverse complement strand
CCCCAGTGGAACTACACAGCCAAGCCACAGCAAAACCCAGATTTGCAGGTTATTTTATCCACGTTCCTAAGCAAGAAAGTATCATCCTGATGTTAACAGTTCTGCAAGTGCAAAAGCTTTCATGCAAGCAATTAATCGGGCTTATACAAAATTTCTAAGCATTTAGCTATCGTCCGAACCACACCGTTCGCCCTTACTGTGATCGATTTATCTGAAAATTGCTGTAATACTAAGTTGAAAAAAGAATGCGACAGATGCCCATGTAGGGGCGTTAGCGAGTCTTCTCCCAAGGGGAGACGCCAAAGGCGAACGAGCGTCACGGCTGTTCGCCCTGACGATTGATTCATGTGTTGCAAACATTTTTGAAATTGGTATCAGTTGTGCAGCAAGAGTACGATGCGATGCCCGCAGGCAACGGCAGCCATCCGTATCGCTACCCTGATTTCTACCGCTTGATCTTCGCGTTTAGCTTCAATAACCAAAAGCTGACTTAGATTAGCAATGCTGAGTAAATAGTCAAGGTTCCCTATAGCAAACGAAGTGTTTGTACCAACACAAGAGGGAGATTGACCAGGAAGGAGTATGATGTACACACAAGTAAAATTCCTTCTCAGATCCCCGATGAATTAAAGAAGTAGGGGATCTGAAGATGCTGAAGACCACATCTGATATCATGTCTAGGGAAATTACGTTTAATTAACCGGACATAATTATGATTGTGGTTATTACTTTTGAGGTAGAAACGGCATTACGAATCGCGCTCAGACCGATGATTGACCAATGGTGCCAAAATGACACCGCTAAGTTATAGTAAGGTAAGATCGTATTTTATTGCATATGCTTAACAGTCACGAAAATACAGTTCGGGTAACAGCAAGAATTCCTGTGAGCGTTCAAGAAATTCTAGAAAGAGCAGCAGAATTGTCTGGTGCTACCTTGAACCAGTTTATGGTTCAGGCAGCATTAAAAGAAGCAAAAAAAATTATAGAAGATGAAAGGCTGATAATGTTGTCGGTTTCGGATGCTGAAAAAGTATTTAGCTTGATTGAGAATCCTCCTGCACCCAATACGAGCCTAAAATCGGCAATGAGAAAACACAAGGAATTTTTTAGTGAGAGTCATTGAACTGCTAGATAAACATCATGAGCGTTCGCGCTTTGATTGCGGCAATGAAGCGTTGAACCGATTCCTCAAACAGACTGCAAGGCAGCATATTCAAAAAGGTCTTTCCCGTACTTTCGTCCTTGTTGATACAGAACAACCAGAGTTAATTATTAGTTTCTTCACATTGAGCTTATGTGAAGTGCGTGTAGAAAAACTTCCATCGCAATTTGCTAAGAAATACCCATCCATAGTTCCTGGTGTCAAACTAGCAAGATTGGCAGTTAATAAAGTCTATCAACGACAAGGAATTGGGGAGGTAATGATGATTGAGGCTATGCAACGTGCTTTAGTAGTTGCGGAAAATGCAGGAGGAATTGGTTTGTTTGTCGATGCAAAAGACGAATTAGCAAAAACATACTACTCTCGTTATGGCTTTGTTACCCTGGAAGATGCATTTTTAGAAATGTTCTTACCCTTGTCAACGATTTTGCAAATACTGGAGTAGCTTTTAGAGAGATATATGTTAGTGATCCCGCTTTTGACTACAGATTTCCGTAGTGAGAAAGTTGGTTTATCTGGTTCACAAGCCGTCAGTCAACTAACTTGGCTAGAAATTAAAACTCCTGAAGCTCTGATATTAGAAACACAAATCGTGTCATATATTTTACTTTCCGTGAAGAATATTGGAGCGAGGGTAACATTGTTGTGAGTGATTGGCTGAACCCAAAGGACGCACTGTGCGGTAAGCAAAGCTGTGTCCAAAGAGCTTTACGCCACTTACCTTTAGGCGCTCGCTCTGGAAAATTTAGAAAATATCGTTTCACAACACTGTAAAAACACGTAAAAATGGTAAATTTTGCATAACCTCTGTGGCTGTCAGAAGTATTTACAGATGTAAGCAAAATTTGGAATTTACCGATGCCTAACCGCCTAAAAAGCTTAATCCTCGCTACCTTTGTCCTTTCCCTAATTCCCCTATCACCCAATTGTGTAAGTGCAGATTCACCTCGCACTTACGCACAAACACTCAAAGAAAACCCCAAGTTAGTGGCTGAGAAACTTTTCCAGCAAGGATTGCAGCAGTACCGTCAAGGGTATTTTTCCAAAGCACTGAAAACTTACCAAGAGGCGCTGGCAATTTACCGCCAACTCAACGATAAAGCTGGAATTGGGCAAAGCTTGAATGATATTGGCATGGTTTACATTAGTTTAGAAAAAAATGACCAAGCACTGGAGGTATTGCAGCAAGCGCTCTTCATTCGCCAGCAATTAAAAGATCGTAAGGGTGAAGGGGAAACCTTGGACAATATAGGCACTGTTTACGGTGCACAGCACAAGTACAATAAACAACAGGAGTTTTTGCAGCAAGCGTTAGCTATCCGTAGGGAAGTTAAAGATCGTGGTGGAGAAGGGAAAACTCTGAGAAAAATAGGGTTGAACTACTCTGATATCAAGCAGGATACCGAAGCTTTAAAAAGTTTACAGCAAGCACTGACAATTAACCGTGAGGTAAATGACCGCTACCAAGAAGGAATTACTCTATTCTCAATAGGGAAAGTGTACCTTTTCGATAAAAAGGAATATACGACAGCCTTAGAGTGGTATGAGAAAGCCTTAGTAGTCAATCGAGAGGTAGGTAATTTCTATGTGCAGAGTATCAGTCTAGAAACTCTGGGTTTGATTTACCAAACGCAGGGTAAATATGACAAGCCTTTAGAATATTACCAGCAAGCGCTAAAAATCTCCCGCCAGTTGGAAAATAGCAAACAAGAAGCACGTATTCTGACTTCAATGGCAGTCACTTACGAAAGCCAAGGCGACTGGGCGCGAGAGTTAGAGTTTTCTCAGCAGGCGTTAACAATTAATAAAAAACTCAATGACCGTCCCCAACAGTTAGTTAATTTAAAACTTATCATACTGACGCATGGGGTCAATGCAGGATTAACACTTATAAAAGGCGATTCACTGGGCGTGAAGCAGGAAGCTTCTCAAATTGTTCCTTTAGCAGTACAGGAAGCATTACCTCTTGCCAGGGAACTCAAAGATAAAGTAACGGAAGCCCATGTATTAGCAGTTCTGAGCAGAGCCTATTTTTGGTTAGGAGATGACTCGAAAGCAATTGAATCTGCACAAACTGCTGTAGCGATCGCCCAAAAAATACCTGATTTGGAAAGAGAAAATGATGCTTTAAATGCTTTATCAAATGTTTACACTAAGCAAGGAAACTTCACTAAACAAATTGAAATATACAAGCGACAGTTGCAAATTGCTCAACAACTTCATAATACCCGGAATCAAGCACAAGTTTTGTTCTCTCTTGGCAATACCTACAATAGCTTGGGAAATTATCAGAAAGCTGTTGAGTCTTTTCAGCAAGCATTCACTAAGTTTGAAGAAATTCAACCTGATAAACTAGACGCTAATTTGCGAGCACTAGTTGTAGATCTCAAGCTGAAAACTTTATATTCTTTAAGCTTTAGTTATTATGGTCTTGGACAAATAGACAAAGCAATTGAAGTTGCTCAACAGGGCTTAAGGGAAGCGCAAAAGTTACCCTATCCCGAACCAAAAGCCGAAGCGCTGATTAATTTAGGTTATTTTTATACTGAGTTACAAGATTTCCAAAAAGCCATCGAACTTACTCAGCAAGGTTTGGTCATTGCAAAGCAAATCAAGAATCCTCAACTAGAAACAGATGCTTTAATACAACTGAGTCAAGCTTACACCAATCAGAAAAATTATCAAAAAGCTACTGAATCTGCACAACAAGCTTTAACAATTGGGCAACAAACACAAAATCCTTTAATTGAAGCACAAGCCCTAGATACACTGAAACAGATATACGATGCTCAAGGCAACTATCAACAAGCACTTAAATTTGCACAGCAACGTTTGATAGTTTATCAGCAAGCTCACTTGCCAGACTTTGAACACAACGGTTTGATTGCGCTGGGTTTAATATACATTAGATTGGGAGACTCCCAAAAAGCAATTGAAGCTGCAAATCAAGCCCTTAGTTTAGCACGGCAGTTACGAAATCCTATAAGAGAGGCTTTGGCTTTGAATGTTCTCAGTAGTGGATACAATCTGCGAGGGGAATGGGAGCAAGCAATTAATGCAGCACAGACTAGTTTGGAGATTAACCGCAAATCTAAAGATTTTATCGGAGAGGCATATGCTGCATCAAACTTAAGCACTACCTACATCGCACTGGGGGAAACAAATAAGGTTATTGAACTTGCGGAACCAGCTTTAGCTTTTGCACACAAAACAAAAAAACACGATTTAGAGGTGAACTTATTAGTTGATTTAGGCGATGCTTACAGTAAAATTGGCAACTATCAAAAAGGTAAGGAATTGGTAGAGCAAGGTTTAGCTATGGCACAGCAACTAAAAAATCCGGCTTTGGAATCAAAAGCTTTAGATAGGCTTGGCAATATTTACAAGTCGCAGAATAACTATACAAAAGCTCTGGTGTTGGCACAAAAAAGTCTAAATATAGCTAAAGAGATAAAAAGTCTTCCTTTACAACTCTCTCCTACATTTACTCTCGGCGATATTTACTCTAACCTGGGTGACTACGCCAAAAGCACTGAATTCTATCAGCAGTTTCAAGAAATTGCACGAAAGCTGAACAATCGCTATAGCGAGAGTATAGCTTCACTTCCTCTTGCCATTGCTTACTTCTACCAAGGAAAACCAGAAAAAACAATTGAATTTGCTCAAAAAGGATTAACTGTTGCACGGGAAATAAAACGACCAGAATTAGAAGCAGTGACGCAGTTTATTCTGAGTGTGGGTTATGGTGATTCTGGGAATGATAAACAGGCTATCGAGAATGCCCAAGCATTTTTGACATTTGCTCGAAAAGTCAAAAACCCTATTTTTGAAAAGACTGCACTTAATATTTTTGGGAGTTTACATGGGAAATTTGGACGCAAAGAACAAGCGATCGCCACTTATCAACAAGCGTTAGCAATAAAAACCGAGAGTCAGGTGACTGGTAATGACACTTATATTTATGCAGGTTTAGCCCGTATTTATCGCGATTTAAATCAGCCTAATATTGCTATTAAGTACTACAAAGATTCCATTAACGAAATTGAAGAAGTTCGACGCGGTATCCAAGGTTTACCACCTGAGTTACAAAAATCATTTCTAGATGCGATCGTTGATTTTGATAAAGTGAAAGTATCAGATATTTATCGCCAACTAGCTGAATTGTTAATATCCCAAGGACGGAATAAAGAAGCACTGTATGTGCAGGAACTTTTACGGGGACAAGAAATACGTGATTTCATCAGCACTGGAAGAGGTGTACCTAACAAGTCGCAAATTCCTTTGACACCGACTGAGAAAAAAGTTCCTGCGCTGAGTCAGCCCTTAATTGCTTTAGGAAACCAGCTTAGTGAGTGTGGAAGCAAAAACACTCAGCAATGTAGCAGCCTCAGGGATAAACAAACTGAGCTGATTAAGCAGTATTATCAACAATTGCAGACACTCGACAAGGAAATTCGGGAAAACCGTCAAAAAGATGATATCTTCTTTGATCCCAACAAGATAGGGCAAATTAGAGCAATTGTCAATGCCCAACCAGACAGTGTGATGATTTACCCTTTGGTGACAGAAAAGGAACTAATCATACAATTGTACGCAAAAGGCGATGTCGTCAAAACTATTCCAGTTCCCGTGGGACGTAAGGAATTAGGAATCGCAGTCAAAGAGTTTCGCTCCTTAATGGAAAAGTGTGAGAACCCTGGTGCTAATTGTGGTGCTGCTGAGATTCCACAAGTGCAAGCAGCTAGTCAAAAATTATATAACTGGCTGATTAAACCGATAGAAGGAGAACTCAGAGGAAGTTCAGTCAAAAATCTCGTCTTTTCACTTGATCGGGTAATACGGTACATCCCTGTGAGTGCTTTGTATGACGGGAAACAATATTTGATTGAAAAATACACAGTTTACATTGCTCCAACAGCAGACTTAACCGATACTAAGGAAAAATTACCAGCAGGAACCCAAAACACCCAAGTGTTAGCGATGGGATTGTCAGAGCCTCATTCCCCTTTCGGAGCTTTACCAAATGTACCAAAAGAATTAAATGCCATTGTCAAAAAAGATGCCAGTGAAAAACAAGGAATTTATCCGGGGCATAAGTACCTCAACAGTAACTTTGACTTTCGTACCTTGAGAGATAACCTCAAAGGACATAAAATTTTGCACCTTGCCACTCACGGTGTTTTTGACCCTGAAAGTGCAACTAAATCTTATATTCTGTTGGGTACTGGTAAACTGACTCCAGATTCAATTTTTGCCTTAACAGGATTGAGTGACATTCACCTCGTCGTCTTATCAGCTTGTCAAACTGCCCTTGCTAGCCCTGACAAACAAGACGGTACAGAAATTAATGCCTTTGCTTACAACTTTTTGAACAACAAAGCTAAATCTGTGATGGCTTCTTTATGGAAAGTTGACGATCCCAGTACAGCGCAATTGATGGAGAAGTTTTATGGTAATCTCGCTAACTCAAAGACAACTATAACAAAAGCAGAGGCTCTACGTTTAGCTCAACTATCTTTACTTCACGGCAAACAGGTGAGTTTAAACGATATCAAACGAGGAGGCGGTATTATTCCAGAACAAATACCAGGTAAACCAGGCAGACAAACTACGACTCCCCCTAACTTCTCTCACCCTTACTACTGGGCACCGTTTATTTTAATGGGAAATGGTTTGTAAAAATTGCAGAGAGTTGACGGTTGAGGTGCGATCGCACATGAATTTATGTAAAGGCTCGTAGTTGCGCTGAGAGCGCTGATATTGAGGGCGCTCTCAGTGCAACTACAAACTTTTATTTATTTGTGCCGACATATCTATCCATGAACTAAGGTTTTTGTCAAGACTAATTTAGATGCGTTTGTCCTGACAGCACTACCGACTTTGAGACATTGTTGCTACATTCCATAACAATCTTCAGGATAACTGACATTTTGCACCTTCTCAATAAGGTTAGTGTGGGCACTGCCTACCCTACTAAAATATTAGCTTTTTAGGCTTTTATTTTCGCAACAAGACAGTGGTGCAAGATCTGAGGATAAGGGAAGAATTTTTGCTATAATATCTAAACTCATGAAACAATGTGAATCTTTAAAGAACCCAATGAAAAAGGTTACACTAACGGAATTGAGTAATAATATTGATCGCCTACTGGTGACGGTACTTGAAACTGGTATTCCACTAGAAATTAACAAAAATGGAAATTTGTTAAAAATTCTCCCTGTAGTAAAAAAAGGTAAACTTAAAAATTTGACTTTTCAACCTGATGTTATTCAAGGAAATCCAGATGATTTAGTTAATATCAGTTGGGAGCAGGAGGTTAATATTGATTTATCTTGATACTCATTATTCCTGATGACTGAGTTTTCTCAAAATTTGCAACGAAAGCTTGATAAAGCTACTGCATTAAGGCAAGTGATGTTGGCTACTAAGCGAAAGTATCGCTATTTTTTTAATTCAGTACAACTTGATTTTTTCTTCTCTGTTTCCTGGAGTTAGCCACCCTTAAAGATTAATACGACGATAAATTTCAGTCAGGGGAATTTCTACATTTAAACTGTGCAGAATGATCGTCCGCTCAAGGTGAGAGTGAACTTGCCAGAGCCAGCGATCATTACTGTTACGATCCTGATTGTGATACTGCTCAATGTATGGTTCAGTTTGGCTTACAAGCAGATATTCACAAAAGCTAGCAAGAGAGCGATATTTTCTGAACTTTTCGCCTCGATCATAGGCTTCGGTAGAGGGCGATAAAACTTCGACAATGAGTAAAGGATTGAGAATTTCATCATTGCGATCGCCATTAAACTCTGGTTTGCCATTAACAACCATCAGATCGGTATAAGTACCACACTGATATTCAGGAATCCAAACTCGCAAATCGCTGTTATACAAACGAAAATCGGTGTCTCTCAGCAAAAATCCCAAGTAAATTAATAAGTTGCTGGCGATCGCACTGTGGGCTTCAGAACCTCCCGACATACAAATAATCTCTCCGTTGCGGTATTCATGGCGTTCTGGGTTAGTTTCTTCCATCGCCCGATACTCGTCTAATGTAAGGCGAGTTGTTATTACATCTGCGGGATTGGTTTGAGCAAAGACCACAATCAGACCTCTTGAATTATTAGCTCTAAAACTATTATCAGCAACATCCGTAAGAATTGCCAACTTAGATGCGGTAAACAGGGAAGGGAGCTCGCCCTATTCTTAGATCCCCGACTTCTTGAAGAAGTCGGGGATCTCTTTTTTACAACGTGCGATCGCCCTGACTTTTCTTGACGTCTAACTCAGGTTAATTAAGATCCATTAAAGTTTGGGCACAATTATCTTGCTTTTTTACGTATTTTCACCCATGAATAAGAAAAGTACATTAACTGCTCGTGTCTCAATCCATTCTTTTTTCCTAATTTCTGCATAACTCCCACTCTTTGAGAAATATAGACTGATGAGCAAGCTTTTAGCGATTAACACACCACTATGTCACAGATAAAACGCCGTCAATTTCTCCAATTCTCTGCTTCTGCTCTAGCAACCATCGGGTTAAGCCAATATGATATTATGCAGGAGGGGAATAAATATGCTCAAGTGTTGGCGCAAAGTACACCGCGTAAACTGGCGTTACTTGTAGGAGTCAATGCTTATCCTAATGGTTTGGCTTTGGGTGGTTGCGTTAATGATGTGTCTTTACAGCAAGAGTTATTAATTCACCGCTTTGGTTTTAACCCACAGGATATCAAAACTCTCACTGATGGACAAGCTACCCGTCAAGGTATCCTGACAGCTTTTGAAGAACATTTAATTAAACAGGCGAAACCAGGCGATGTGGTGGTGTTTCATTTTTCTGGGCATGGCGATCGCATCTCAGATAAACCCAGTTGTGATGAAATTGCTTTAAAGCTCAGCAAAGAATGTGCTAATTCTACGTTCTTGCCAGTCGATGCACGCAGCCAAGGTGGTGCGATACGTGATATCATGGGACACACACTGTTTTTACTTATGTCTGCGGTCAAAACAGAAAATGTGACTGTTGTGTTGGATAGCTGTCATTCAGGCGGTGGGAAGCGGGGAAATTTCCTAGTTCGCTCTCCTAATACTCCCAATTTGCCTTCGCCGAGTTCGGAAGAACTAGAATATCAGCAACAATTGTTGAAAAAACTCAAGCTTTCACCGCAAGAGTTTGTAGAGAAACGCAGAAAAGGGATTGCCAAAGGAGTTGTCATCGCTGGCGCGAAACGCGAGCAATTAGCTTCTGATGCAACATTTAACGGTTTTAGTGCTGGAGCTTTTACTTATCTATTCACTCAATATCTCTGGCAGCAAACTAGCAATGAATCTTTTACAAGAGCGCTTGTCAATGTAAGTCGGAGTACGAAAATTGTCGCTGGGGTGCAAGGAAACTATCAAGAGCCAGAATTTGAATCAAATTTTCCAAATAAAAATGCCAACCCACCCATTTACTTTACTCCTCTTTCTTCACAATCTGCAGATGCAGTGATTACCAAAGTCAATGGAAACCAAGTTGATTTATGGTTGGGTGGGATAGATTCACAGACGTTGGAAGCCTTTAACAACAAAACAATTTTTTCCGTCTTAGATGCACAAGGGGGAGAAAGTAGACTGGTACAACTAGAATCCCGCATGGGATTGACTGGGCGCGGTAAGTTGCTCGACACTAAGGCAAGAGGGTTATCACAATTGAAACCAGGTACATTATTACAAGAGCGTATCCGCAGTATCCCTGAGAATGTGACTCTCAAAATTGGGCTGGATGATACCCTAGATAGTAGCACAACTCAACAAGCAAAACAAGCTCTCCAATCAATCAAGCGTGTTGAGGCTTTACCTCTAAGAACTTCGGACGTACAATACATTTTTGGTCACATGACTGAGGCAAAGTATCATGAGTTACAAAAAACTAAGACATCTTATCTTCCACCAGTAGGTAGTTTTGGCTTATTTTTACCAACCCAAGACAAGGTTCTCCCTGGATCTTTTGGAGAAAGTAACGAAGCTGTAAGTGCAGCGGTGACTCGTTTGCATCCAAAACTGAAATCATTGCTCGCGGCGCGAGTTGTGAAGCAGATGCTCGGTAATACGAATACATCGCGGATTGCTGTGAAAGCCTCCATGACGATCGCAGGCAGTACGAAAATACTCAGCGAAATTTCCCCAAGCCGTGGCATACAGAAAGTTTCCTCAGCTAAACCAGTCGCTAACTCAGTAAATTCTCTAGATAAAGATGTACCCAAATTATCTGTAGGAACTCAGATTGCTTTCCAAATCATAAATAAAGAGTCTGTGCCAGTCTACATCAGCCTGCTTGTCATTGACTCTTCTGGAGAGATGGCAATCATCTTTCCTAATGATTGGGCAGCAGCTAAAGATGCTACTTTACTAGGTGCAGGACAAAAACTTATCATACCTCAAACTGGCATTGATAATTTTGTACTCACTATTGGCGAACCTTTCGGATTTTCAGAAGCGTTAGTTATTGCTAGTACAACTCCTTTGCGGGATTCCCTCAAGGTATTAAAAGAAGTCGCAACTTCAAGAGGGCTTGCGGGTAAACGCGGTTTAGTCTCGGTTGCTGACGATGAATTATTAAATGTTACAAACAGTTTACTTGATGACCTCGATAGTGGGACTCGCGGTGCTATTGTTGCTGAAGGTATAACTCTTCCTCAAGGAGTGAGGGGTATTGATACTAATAAACTTGCCGCGATGTCAATTGGATTTGAAGTAGTCGCAAAAGGTTCATAAACTTTCATCAACCTTTTGTCAAGTAGTATACAGGGTTTGCCAGCAATTCTAAACTTTCCACTTACCAAGCAATGGCGGCATTACGAATCTTGCTCAGAAGATGAGCGATCGCTCCCTTGCTATTATGTCCGTTAAATTACCCAGAATAAAATAATCACACCCCAATCCCTCCCGGCTTACGGTGAGTAAAGATAAAGCGCAGCTTTGGCGGGTGTGGTTTAGATGAAATTTAGGTTAGTTTACCGGACATGATCTGATTACTCTTTTCAGTTAGAAACTGCTTGTAGTTAAGTATCTTGACTTTGATAAGATGCAATAATTTGTGAATTTAATGATTTTGTTAACCATTGAGGAAGTTAACGAAATGTAAAATCTCTGAAATTGGCTCTTAGTTGCGCTGTCTAGCCTGCGGCATCCCCGAAGGAGTACGCTCTTAACAGCAACAAACCATTTTCGGTTTATTTCCGCCTACTTACTTAGTAGATTTTAATACTCTATCCTTTGTATGCATTACTCTTGTTTCATTAGACGCGGTTCGACTTCTCTGATAATTTCTCTTGTTCCGTCTTTTAATCGTCGATATTCAAAACAGCTTCCATCTGGTTGTTCCATGATAGGGATACCATTTCTGGAGTAAAATATTGGATGACCAAGAGGCAGGGGAGAAGGGTGCAGGGGGCAGGGGGAAAAATTCTTTCCTTCCCCTGCGTGCAAAGGTTTCAAGCCCCTCCATTTATGGATGGAGAACAACAAAAATGTCTGCACGCTCCACGTAGTGCGCGAAGCTCTGCGGAGAGAGTACTCTCTCCGCAAGACTTCGCAAGAAATACTACGTCCTTATTACAAGCCCCTCCATTCATGGATGGGGTTTCCCCCCTGCTATAAAGCCCCCTGCCCCCTGCCTCTTCGTGACGATGGAAACAGTAAACTCAGAAAGTGGATATTGATCCATCCGAGTCGAAAGGTTTACGTAATCCCGACCTATTTACCGCTGGATAATACTTAGATGATCAGTATCCAACAAATATTTCATTACTCTTGGGTGTCGGCATGTGAATGATCTGCCTGACGAATAGCTTGTCCATAGGCTAAAACCTCTTCAAAGGCTGGCTCATCCTTGAATGAACCTGTTATTTGTTGTAACCAGTTAACAGATTGGGCATCAGCTAATTGTTTTTGTAGTTCGGCAATTGCAGTCTCTACAGCCAACAGACGCTGCTCAACAGAAGTATTTGTTGACATATAATTTTTTTCTTTGCCTAATTGTTCCTATTTAATATATCCTAACTGCTCGCTCATAGAGGTGTGGGGTTGGGATGAACCCAGACAAAAACGGATTCCGGTCAACTTTACTTTTCGTTACACACTTTGTTTTTTTGTGCTGCTAACGCTGCGAAGATCGGGTGACGCTCGTTCGCATGATTGCGTCTCCCCTTGGGAGAAGACACAGCTTAGCTGCCTTAGATCGCAGTCCCCGTGAGAGCGGGCTAACCCTCCTGCTTTCTCTGTCTCACCGTTCGCCCCTACGACTGTTAGCTGAAAATTGCTGTAAATTTAAATTCTTGAAACATTTTTTTGTAAGTACGCAACGAGCTGTTCTCCGGCTGTATCAATATGTCGTTTCAATAGTTTTACTGCCGCTTTCGTATCTTGGTGACGACAAGCATCTAGGAGTTGATAGTGTTCTTTTTGGGATCTTTCCAAGTAATCCATCTGTACCATCTGAAGACGCACGTAGCGATCAATATTGATGTGTAGGTTTTTAATCATCGTCAGTAATCGAGGACGATTAGCGACTGCATACAGTGTCGCATGAAATTCCCAGTTCAGTTTTGCCCATAAATCTGCATCTGTTGCCTGCTCGGTTGCTTCCAAAATCACGGCTGCTTTTTCCAAATCTGATTCTGTCAGCTTGGGAATTGCCAACTGAATTGCGATCGCTTCCAACGCACTGCGGATTTCGCATATTTCTTGCGCTTCTGCAACCGTCAAAACCGACACCGTTGCACCTCGATTGAGATGTAGCGTCACCAATCCTTCTGCCTCTAGCTGCCGTAAAGCCTCTCGCACGGGGATGCGGCTAACACCAAACTGAGTGGCAATTTCATCTTGCCTCAAAGATTGTCCTTCCTGAAAAATGCCGCGCAGAATCGCTTCCCGCAAAGCTTCGGCAATCAAATCAGGCGTACTGCGTTGTTGTTGCAGCACATTGGCTGCTAAATCATTTATATTCATAATTTATATTGTATACAATTTTTCGTATACAATATCCAAAGTAGATGAACAACATACGAGACAGTTATGAGCATTCAACCTCAACCAGATAGGGTGATTATCTTTGATACAACTCTACGAGATGGCGAACAATCACCAGGCGCAACGCTGAATGTAGAAGAAAAGCTGATAATTGCTCATCAACTGGCAATACTTGGGGTTGATATCATTGAAGCAGGATTTGCAGCTGCCAGTCCCGGAGATTTTGCAGCTATCAGAACTATATCTGAACAAGTTGGCGGAACGGGAGGGCCAATTATTTGTAGTTTGGCAAGATCGGTAAAGGCAGACATTCAAGCTGCGGCTGAAGCTTTGCAACCTGCATCTCACCCCAGAATCCACACAATGATTTCGACTTCTGAGATTCACCTGAAGTACCAGTTGAAAAAATCCCAAAGCGAGGTACTGGCGATCGCAGAGGAAATGGTTGCCTATGCCAAGTCTAAAGTGGATGATGTCGAATTTTCACCGATGGATGCCAGTCGAACCGATCCTGAATTTCTTTATCAGGTACTTTCACAAGTCATCACTGCAGGTGCAACCACGATAAATATTCCCGATACCGTTGGCTACTGCACGCCCAAAGAAATGGGGATATTAATTCAGGGTATTCAAGACAACGTTCCCAATATAGATCGCGTCATTCTTTCCGTTCACACCCAAAACGATTTGGGTTTAGCCACTGCAAATGCCCTAGCCGCAATTGAAAAGGGCGTGCGTCAGGTGGAGTGTACAATTAATGGCATTGGCGAACGCGCCGGGAATGCTGCACTTGAAGAAATAGTCATGGCATTACAAGTTCGCAAACCCTATTTTAATGCATACTTTGGTCGTTCTGTTGATTCCGATACACCCCTAACAAATATCAAAACCCAGGAAATTTACAAAACTTCTTGCTTGGTTTCTCAATTAACAGGAATGCTCATTCAGCCCAACAAAGCGATCGTCGGTGCAAACGCTTTCGCCCATGAATCGGGAATACACCAAGATGGTATCCTCAAGCATCGCGAGACTTACGAGATTATGGATGCAGCTACCATCGGTTTGCCAGAAAATCGAATTATATTGGGCAAACACTCCGGACGCAATGCTTTCCGAACCAGACTCCATGAATTGGGTTATGATTTGAACGACGCAGATTTAAATAAAGCCTTTACAAGGTTCAAGGAAGTTGCCGACAAAAAGAAGGAAATCTCAGACTTGGATTTAGAGGCGATCGTCAGAGATGAAACCCAAATTCAAGTCGAAAGAAGCTTTCAACTCGAACACGTTCAAGTTATCTGCGGTGACAGTACCTGCCCGACGGCAACGATTACTGTTGTTACCCCCGATGGAGAAATCTTGACAGATGCGGCAGTTGGTGCAGGGCCCGTAGATGCTGTGTATCGAGCCATCAATCGCAGAGTACAGATTCCCAATCAACTGATTGAGTTTTCCGTGCAGTCTGTCACCGAAGGAATTGATGCTCTCGGAACAGTCACAATTCGCTTGCGGTATGAGGAGCGGATTTTCTCCGGACAAGCTTCCGATACCGACATTGTTGTTGCCGCCGCTTACGCATACATCAACGCTCTCAACCGCCTCTATCGTTACTTGCAGTCTGTTGTAGCAGTCAGCAATCAACTCCCTACAAGTAGAGTGTAAAATTTTTTGTCAAATTTCTGCTTTAACTGCTTTCTCTAAACGATTAGTTTCATCTTTTACTTCTTTGAGTAAAGCATTCCAATCGTCTGGAGGGCAACCACTTTCAAGCATTTTCTTAAACACTAGATAAGCATCTGTGTTACTTTCGTCGGCTCGCTTAGAGTCGTCATCGTTAACCCAAGCGAAAACAATGATTTTACTCTCTTGATGATACCGAAAAAACAATTGGTACTGCTGAAAAAAGTTAGTTCTAAACCAGTACTTGTAATCATCACCAAGCGTATTGCCTTGGCGATAATCACGACGTGTTGGATCTTGAGGAATAGTATCAAATGCTAGTTTTGCTATGGCAGCTAGACGCTTTGTGGTGTTTTTTCGCTTGTAGTCTTCGGGATACTTCTGACGCAAATGTTCAACCTGCGTCAGAAGTTCTTCAAACTGGTTGAGGAAGAGAGAATGGGCAAATATGTTCCACCCATTAATTACTAGCGGCTGATTTACCAGCAAATTTATTCGTCCTCATCAGAGAGTGGTGCATCAAGATCAAGATCCACATCAGCAACCAATGAAAGAACATGAGTGACTAAATCAGAACTAATCGCTTGTAAGTGCTGAGGATTCTTTTCAATATCTTGTGCAAGAAAATTCAGAAACTGCCCAAGTATAGGATCGCTCTCCGTCTGGTTAGCGCGAGAAATCACTACCTTGCCGTCAGACTCAATGGTGTAGGTAACCGTTCAGGGGGGTGTTTATGCAATCGCCGTTTAGGAGAGTCAGAATTTGGTGATCTGATTTGAGGTTACTAGCTCAGCAGATCCAATATTCATGCGATCGCCGTTAGGCGGATATCTTACCAAAGAAGAATTCAGAAGTCAGGAGCCAGAATACAGAGTGTACTCTGTGCGACTGGTGGATGAGTAATGGTAAAATGAATCCAGTTTGATTCAAGATTCGTGTTACGAGACAATACTTGGGTGTATAAGTCTACTTTTAGACTTTGAGACTTATACACTTATAAAAAATCAAATGCCCAATGGAACCCTGATTTTGAAGTTTTTTGCCAAAAGTTTGTGGTTTACTGTTAATTGATAATAAACAGAGGTCAGGGGTAAAGGTTATATCCGGGTTGGGCGGCGGCGAGGGGTTGGGAACGCTTCGCTTTCAGCCGTCGGTCAGCCCAACTCTGGATTGATGTTTCCAGATGATGAGGCAAGGCTGCTCGCCAGAGTTGGGCTGCCGCGTCTGAATCCCACCCCCTCTTGTCTTGCGGCTTTTGCTCTCTCTTGCTTTAAGGTTGCGACGCCCATCTTTTTGCTGGGATACATGCCACTATCACCTTAGCAAAGAAGGCGCAGACCATCCGTGAGAGGTTAAAGCAATTGCACTTTTGTCAAGAGGGTGCAGGAAAAGGG
>JAQYWN010000698.1 GCA_029379265.1 Rhizonema sp. NSF051 | reverse complement strand
TACATGTAAATTACTTATAAATTCTTGGTTGACTTTACAGATAAACTCATCACAAAATGCCTTATAACTTAGTATTAAAGTGCTACAAATGGCATTAACAAGCTCTTTTTTAGATAAAGAACGAACCATTGCACAACCAGGATTTAACCGTTGGTTTATTCCTCCGGCAGCACTCCTCATACACCTTTCTATTGGACAAGTGTATGCTTTCAGCGTGTTCAATTTACCAATGACTAAGCTAATTGGTATTACCCACTCAGCACCAACAGATTGGAATCTACCAACACTCGGGTGGATATTTTCAAGTGCTATCGCGTTTTTGGGAATTTCTGCAGCTTTTTTTGGTAAATGGGTGGAAAGAGTTGGCCCGCGCAAAGCCATGTTTGTTTCAGCACTCTGCTTTAGTGGCGGTTTCTTAGTTTCTGCAATCGGTGTATATCTACACCAAATTGTGCTTGTTTATCTTGGTTATGGTGTCTTAGGCGGTATTGGCTTGGGTATTGGCTATATCTCTCCAGTTTCTACCCTAATTAAATGGTTTCCTGACCGTCCAGGGATGGCAACAGGAATGGCAATTATGGGATTTGGCGGTGGTGCAATCATCGCTTCCCCCCTGACACTTGCACTAATGGATTATTTCAAATCTCCAAGCTCCGTCGGTGTCTGGCAAACATTTGTTGTCATGGGCGCAATTTACCTCTGCCTGATGATGTTAGGTGCGTTCCTTGTACGCATTACACCACCCGGCTTTCAACCTGCTGGCTACACGCCACTCGCTCAACCTAAAAAGTTGGTAACAACCGCAAATATTACTGCCGATAACGCCATTAAAACACCGCAATTCTGGTTGTTATGGGTTGTGTTATGTACAAATGTAACTGCAGGGATTGGCGTTCTTAGTCAAGCCTCGCCCATGATTCAAGAGATGTTCAAGGTGAGTGCCGCAGTCGGTGCCGGATTTGTAGTTTTGTTGAGCTTGTTCAATATGGCTGGTCGATTCTTTTGGTCATCTTTGTCAGACTACATCGGCAGGAAAAGAACATACATGATTTTCTTTGGCCTTGGTATGGCACTGTACGCTCTCATCCCTTCAACAGGCAAGCTTCATAATATTGTACTGTTCTATATTGGTTTTTGCATCATTCTCAGCATGTACGGAGGTGGATTTGCAACCATTCCTGCTTATTTGCGTGATTTATTCGGGACGATGCAGGTGGGAGCAATTCATGGAAGGCTGCTTACAGCATGGTCGGTAGCCGGTGTTCTAGGTCCGGTTCTCGTGAACTATATCCGCGAGTTTCAGATCAACCACGGTGTTCCAAAAACAGAAGCGTACACGGTGACAATGTACATTATGGTAGGGGTATTACTTGCTGGTTTTATTGCCAATCTACTTCTCCGTGAAGTTCACATGAAATATCATCATGAAGTCATTGAGAATCAGCAAAAAGAAGCTGTTTAGAAAAGCATTTTTTTAGGTGGTTATAAACTGAACGCGAAAAAGGTTAAAGAAATATCAACTGCTTTAAAGCGTAAAGTCTTTGCTGATTCTAGTATCATCATCGCTGGTACAGCTTCCCGTACAGGAGCTAGTCGCGCAGTACTGACAATAGCAGAACTCGGTCTATTTAAGTTGGTTGTATCAGAGCAAGTTTTGGAAGAATGTCAGCGCAAGCTCAATAAAAAATTACCTGCGGCTGTGCCAATTTTTTCACAGTTAGTGTACCTCACCAAATCCTATCTAAAATAAAAATCCCCGGTCGTTGACCAAGGGATTGTACACGTCGGTATTTGTCACACAAGATGACCTTGAGTCACATAATACCCACCGTCCAATCTGTATACGTGCCAAAATGCCGTTTACCTGAGTATGCCACGTTGAAAGCAATGGGATATAGTGACGGCTATCTTTTGAGTGTTTTGTTTCAAGAAGCGTTACTTTTAGCCGCATTGGGTTATGTGCCTGGATTTTTGATTGCGATCGCACTCTACCAGGTGACATATACAGCAACTTTATTACCTATTGCCATGACACTTGCACGTGCCATGACTGTGTTTATCATAACAATAGTCATGTGTACCTTTTCTCTTGCAGTGGCGATGAGGAAGTTACAATCTGCCGATCCAGCAGATGTGTTTTAGTGAGTAAGTAATCACAAAAATGTCTTGGGAGTACATCCATGTCAAATGACTCAACAAATCCATTGAACGATGAAACTCGTGATGCGTGGAATACCAACGCTAGGATGTGGGACGCCCGCATGGGTGATGACGGGAACGACTTTCATCAAGTGCTGATTCGTCCTGCAATGGAGAGACTACTAGAGGTAAAACCGGGTACGCGCATTTTAGACATAGGCTGTGGAACTGGACTGACAACTCGCAGATTCGCTAGCTTAGGCGCACATGTCGTCGGAATAGATTTTGCTGAGGAGATGATTACTTGTGCCCGCAAGAGAACTCAACAGCATGAGACATCAATTGAGTATCACGTCCTCGACGCGACGGATGAGACAGCTTTACTTGGGCTGGGGGAACATTCCTTTGATGCTGCTGTAGCCGCAATGGTACTCATGGACATGGCAGAAATTAATCCTCTCCTACGGGCACTCACAAAGTTGTTGCGTCCTGGAGGCTACTTTATCTTTGCTGTCATGCATCCTTGCTTCAATAGTACACATACCAGTATGGCTGCAGAAGCCAAGGATTGTGAAGGTCAACTAGTCACAGAATACTCCATCAAAGTGTCTGGATACTTACAACCCAGTACCACAAAAGGATTAGCAATAAAAAATCAACCAAAACCCCATTTGTACTTCCATCGACCATTGCATGTTTTGTTAGGTGCAGCATTCCGTGTTGGGTTTGTACTTGATGGCTTGGAAGAACCAGCTTTTCCGGCTGACACTTCTTTTAATAGTTACTTTTACAGTTGGTCTAACTTTACTCAAATTCCACCTGCGCTTGTTGCTAGGTTGAGACTTTCTGACCAAATCTTAGGCAAATTTTAAGTATTTATTATTTTATCTTGAAAAATAAGACTATGAAAAAAATAGATTTTTTTGATAAACAGACACACATAGTAACAACTCAACCCGTTATCTGTGTTCAAAATATCAATCATTACTTTGGTGAAGATGTACTTCGTAAACAGTCATTATTCGATATCAACCTAGATATTTACTCTGGCGAAATTATCATTATGACTAGACCTTCAGGTTCCGGAAAAACAACCTTGTTAACCCTTATGGGAGGACTACGTTCTGCCCAAGAGGGAAGTCTGACGATGTTAAGCCACAGGCAGTCAGCCCCTCTCTTTGAACTCAAGAGTCACTCATTTAAAATTAACTCTCCTTTATCACTCTGTTCCGATAAAAATAGAGGCTAAATGCCTCAGTTTCTCGTCCGAGGGCAGGTTCGTCTCAAGAATGGGGTTTGCAAATTGCCGATGGCGATCGCTACACGTTTGAGTACAAGCGAGAATGATTTTGACAATGCGCGGGTGTGCGTGGGTGGGTTATATACAGACAAGGCAAGGTTAACGCCTATATGCTTTCGGCGATCGCCTGCCTCAAAAATATGTTTTCAACCCGGCTTTTGGCTATATTTTTATACCATGTTTGGTTAACTAATTATATTTACCACATTTGTTGCACCCCGCTTGCGGGGAGGGAACGTGAAGCTCAGCTTTACGGGGGTGGGGTGTTGTGGAAATAAGAAGTGTTAAATCGCACTACATTATCCCTCTTTCATCAGTCTTGGAAAAATTAACGAATGTTAAGCGTTTCAGGCAACGAAAAATCAAGGTTTTACCCCAGAGTGATGAAAGAGCGTTATATTCTTGCTCATTTGACTCACATACAGAAAGTCCTCTTTGTCTTGCCACCACCCAATTGTAAAAAACCTATACCTGTGATATCATGTTCTGTTGAACACTTATAATAATGTTTGAAGTTGCGCTTTAGAGTTATTAATAGTTTGAGAGCGCTAAAGCGCAACTACGAACCTATGTTTTATTTATACTTATTTACCGAACATGATATGAGGGGGGTAGGGGAGAGGGCTTAGGGAATACAACTGAGAACCGCTATAATCCACTCAAGACTCAGAACTATTCTGGAAAGCTTCAGGAGAGGCGTCTGCACTTTCGATGTATTGGCTATCTAGAAGAAAAGTTCCTTTAGCAAAACGCACACCCCAATACTCTTTAGGGCGACGATCAATAACTATACCCTCTTCACCAAGATAAATCACATCGGGAGGGCGCAGCATGGGCATAGGATCAGCTGTTTTGACATAGGGTGGTAACGCCACAACGCGGACTTTAGCACCAATAACAAATTCTTTGGACATTTTCAAAAAGCTAGGATTTATAAATCAACCTTAATTTAAAACTCCTAGTTTTTACTAGTACATGAGGCGTGCAAAGAAAGTTAACATTTAGAATTGCTCGTTGAAATTGCTTTTTTCTTCTGACTCCTTGTACTATACGGATTCTATCATGTTCGGTTGAACACTTATAATAATGTTTTGAGTTGCGCTTTAGCGCTCTTAACAGTTTAAGAGCGCTAAAGCGCAACTACGAACCTATCTTTTATTTATAACTCATTGACCGAACAT
>JAQYWN010000697.1 GCA_029379265.1 Rhizonema sp. NSF051 | reverse complement strand
CAGGGGAAGCAGGGGAAGCAGGGGAAGCAGGGGAAGCAGGGGGAGTAAATTGTATCAAAATTTTCGTGAAATGGTATCAGTAAGCGAGCGATCATGTATATGAACTCATTCGCTTCTGTACTCCGCAGAATGTCTCATGCCTTTGAATGAAAATCCTTAACAAATCTCCTCCAACAGTTGGAAATCACGCTGTACTTCAAGACATAGAGACTTATTATAAGGATCTGTCTTTAAGGCTTTTTTTAAATAGATTCTAGCTTTCTGGGGCTGATTTTGTACAACTAACGCTCGTCCCCAGATTTGATAGGCGATCGCCAACCACTGACGCACTTCTGGATCTTCTGGTAAACGGGCGGCTAAGGCTTCCGCCAAAGCAATGGCTTGTGGAAAGCGTTTTTCTCTTAAAAACCTCTGTAACTGATCGTAAGTCTTCCACTTCAGCCGTTTTTCTATTTCTACCAGATTAGGCGGCTTTATTGTCGGTAGTTTTTCCTTTAGAGTCTCCTTTGAGACTGGCTCTGTCTGCACCGTCTTTTTTTGTTGACGTGCAGGGGAAGAAAACTCACTTAATTGGTGGGCTGTTTCTTCTGGTAATACAACTTGCAACAGCAATTTGTATGCCTCAGTTAAGGCAATAAACTTTTCTTTAGCTTTGTTGTCATCTGGGTTTATATCAGGGTGATATTGCTGCGCCAGTCGGCGGTAAGACACTTTGATGTCGGTGAAAGAGGCTCCCGACCTTAAACCCAACAAACGGTAGCAATCTCCAAGATCCATCTTGAGCTATCAGCTATCAAATATCAGCGTTAAGCTTAACGCTTGAAGTTATTATATTAAACACTAGTTTTCTAATTTAAAGTTCACTCTTCACACTTTTAAAGTAATGAGTAATGAGTAAGTAAGTCGGCATAAATGAGAGTTTGTAGTAAGCGCTTCAGCGCTTTCAGCCAAGACAACGCTTACTACGAGCTAATTTTATTAACTTTACTTTTCTTTACAGAATTAGTTTCTTTTATCTCCGACTTACTTAGTAAGTAGTGAGTAATGAGTAGTGAGTTGTAGAAAGTTTTGAACTCATTACTCATTACTCATTACTCATTACTCATTACGGGCGTTCGTCAATCACACGGTCAATTAAACCATATTCCTTTGCCTCTTCAGCGGACATGAAAAAGTCACGATCCATGTCTTTTTCAATCTTCGCCAAAGTTTGACCTGTGTTATTAGCGTAAATTCCATTCAGTTGGTGACGCATTCGCAGAATCTCCCTGGCTTCAATTTCGATATCGCTTGCTTGCCCGCGAGTGCCGCCTGAAGGCTGGTGAATCATAATTCGCGAGTGAGGCAATGCAATTCGTTTGCCTTTAGTACCAGCAGCTAATAGGAATGACCCCATTGATGCTGCTAAACCTACACAAATCGTTACCACATCTGACTTGATGTGTTGCATCGTATCGTAAATCGCCAAGCCAGAGGTGACCATACCACCTGGGGAATTTATGTACAAAGAGATGTCTTTACCTGGATCTTCAGAATCCAGATATAACATCACGGCAATAATTTGGTTAGCAATTTCATCATCAATGTCTTTACCCAAAAAGATGACACGTTCTCGGTAAAGACGATTGTAAATATCAATCCACTGTGTATATTGTTCCCCTGGCATCCGGTAGGGAACTTTCGGCACACCTATAGGCATTTTTGCGACTCCATTTATAAATAATTAGGAAGGAAAATCAGTCCCTAATCAGTACTGAGTCCTGAGTCCTGACTCCTGATAATCAGTGTTGAGTCCTGAGTCAGAAAAAAGTGAAGAAAGAAACATTCTAAATTTCAACGCAATCTCAGTCACTCAGCACTCAGCACTCAGCACTCAGGAGTGATTAAAGGACTCCAGCTGGTATTGGAGGATGTGCAAGTTCTTCTTTTTCAAAAACTCGGTCAATCAAACCATATTCTTTAGCTTGATAGGGAGTCATGTAGAAGAGGCGATCCATATCCTTCTCAATTCTTTGGTTGGACTGACCTGTGTTGCGAGATAAAATATCCAGCATTGTCCTCTTATTCGCCAGAACTTCCTTGGCCCGAATTTGAATATCTGTTGCTTGACCTTGAGCGTAGCTCTTCGGTTGGTGCAGGACAATGGAAGCGTTTGGCAAACTGGCACGACAACCCTTTGTCCCTGCACTAAGTAACATCGCTGCCATACCCAATGCCGAACCAATGCAGATGGTGTGGATGGGGGGTTTGATGTATTTCATCGTGTCATAGATGGCAAAGGCTTCTGTTTCAAAGCCGACGGGGTCGCCGCTGTAACCGGAGGTGCCAGTAGAGTTAATGTAGATTTTAATCGGTTTTTCTGGATCGTCTGACTGCAAAAAGAGCAGCTCGGCAACGATCAATTCCGTGACAGCAGCTACCAGTGGCATCCCAAGATAGACAATCCGCTCCTTCAACAGTAGGGAAGGTAAATCTGGTGGCGGTGTACGGTAGAAATTATCTCCGCCGTAATAGGGGGCTTGAACAGCCTTGATGGGGGAAATGTCCATAGCAACTGTTGCCTGAATAAATGCTGTTAGTTAACTGTAATACATCCTAGCGCGATGCTAGCTTTATTGGAGGTGTGGATTTCTCGCTCTTAAGCAGGAAATTTCACATCACTCAACTGATTGGCTAAGATGATTTATAAAATGAACACGCTGATGGTTGAGTGTCAACTGTTAGCTGGTTTACACTCTCTTTAAGGAGTTTTCACAGCTCAAATAGGACTGTTATATATTAATAATGAAGCTATATTGACAATTGTTCGTCATTTGTCCTTTGTGCTTCAAAAACTCTCATCGCTTACAACGAGAGGGAAAATCTTATCAGTTCCTAAGATGACCATAACCTGTTACGTTTATTTTTGCGAACCTACTTTATAAGTTGTGAATATTATTAATAACTCAAGAGTTTTGGGAGCGATCTATGTGGTTATTGGTGATGGGTAAAAGGGCATTAGGAAAGAGATAATTATCTTCTCATTACCTAATTACCCCGAACCTGCCTGATTGGATCGCTCCCTTGCAACAGGAGAGTGTTTCGCAACTTAGATTAGGAATGCTATATATCTTGGATAGGATGTAGAATTTATGAAAGTTAGCTTGCAGCCAGTTCTAAATGATGGTAATTTGGACGCCAATCAACGTAACACTCAGCGTCAGTTGTCAATTTCTGTTGCGGCGATCGCAGAAAATTTAGATCGCCGCGTCCCACTGAATTTATGCTTAATTCTTGATCGCAGTGGTTCGATGAATGGGCAACCTTTAGAAACTGTGAAGAGAGCGGCAAATAACATTGTTGATCGCCTTAATCCGGAGGATCGTCTCAGTGTTGTCGTTTTCGATCACCACGCTAAAGTCTTAATCTCCAATCAAGTTCTCGACAAACCCGAACGCATCAAACAGCAAATTAACCGCATTAATGCTGATGGAGGCACTTCAATTGATGAAGGTTTGCGTTTAGGCATTGAAGAATTAGCGAAGGGAAAAAAAGAAACTATTTCGCAAGCTTTTTTATTAACTGATGGTGAAAACGAACACGGTGATAACAATCGTTGTTTGAAATTTGCTCAATTGGCAACTAACTATAATTTGACTTTGAACACTTTGGGATTTGGAGATAATTGGAACCAAGATGTTCTAGAAAAAATTGCCGATGCTGCTGGCGGTACGTTGTCTTTTATTCAACAACCAGAGGAAGCGGTAGATGCCTTTGGTCGTCTTTTCAACCGCATGATAACGGTAGGATTGACGAATGCCTATTTGTTATTCTCTCTAGTGCCTAATGTCCGGTTAGCAGAACTAAAACCTATTGCCCAAGTCGCTCCAGACACAATTGAATTGCCAGTGCAGCAAGAAGCTGGTGGGCAGTTTGCAGTGCGCCTGGGAGATTTGATGAAGGATGTGGAACGCATCATTCTAGCAAACCTTTATATAGGGCACCTACCAGAAGGCAGACAAACTATTGCCACTTTGCAAATCCGCTACGACGATCCTACCCAAAACCAAACTGGGTTACTTTCACAAATAATCCCAGTTGAGGTAAAAGTTATTCAAGGTTACCAACCGTCTCCTGATAGTCAGGTGCAACAATCGATTTTGGCATTAGCAAAGTATCGGCAAACACAACTAGCAGAGGCAAAATTACAACAAGGCGATCGCGCTGGTGCCGCAACAATGCTTCAAACGGCTGCCAAAACTGCGTTGCAAATGGGAGACACAAGTGCAGCAACAGTGTTGCAAACTTCTGCCACCCGCTTGCAAGCTGGACAAGATTTATCGGAAAGCGATCGCAAGAAAACCCGGATTGTGTCCAAGACTGTTTTGCAAGATTCATAACTGATGGGTTGGGCGCAATACGGTACGTCTGTGCAGGGGAAGCAGGGGAGGAAAGAGTTGGTGAAGAATTATTTATTTCCCCCCCTGCTTCTGTACTCCCTCTGCTCCCCAAGCTTTCTTGCTCCCCCCCTACCTCTCTACTTCCCCTGCCCCCTCTGCCTGCCTCAACAGATAAATTCGTACGCTCCGTACCGTATTGGGGTGGGCGTATCGCCTGCCCTATCTGTTATTCAGTTAATATAT
>JAQYWN010000696.1 GCA_029379265.1 Rhizonema sp. NSF051 | reverse complement strand
TTTTCAAATGATTATCATTTTTATTAGCTGTATATTTTATTCTCTGGAAGTCCCTAAGTCTGGGTGATTTGACGGACATGATATTATTGATAAGCATTCAGATTTCTTCAGTGAAATGGTTGCGCTCCGAGTTTAAGCGGACGATGAGTGTTCACCTATTTCTGCTCTCGCCCTTGTATTATTAAGGGCGATGTCACTTTGAAATTACCTCGAAGCCATTTTGCGATGCCTGCGGCCACGGATGTGCACCGTAGCGCTCCTGTTTC
Organism: Rhizonema sp. NSF051; assembly: GCA_029379265.1. Lineage (GTDB taxonomy): Bacteria > Cyanobacteriota > Cyanobacteriia > Cyanobacteriales > Nostocaceae > Rhizonema. Next base: position 4,356 of record JAQYWN010000696.1, on the reverse strand, counting down.
CGGTTTTCTGACTTGTTTTGGTGTTGACAAAACCACCACCAAACAAAGAGTTTTGTAAATTAATATTTTGTTGAAATTGTTAAGGGGTGCGTAAGGTTTGCAAAAACCCCACATATTTTGAAGCTACTTCCAATGCATTTTCCATCAGCAGTAGATGTCCTGCTTTGGGTAACTGGATCACTATTGCACCAGCAATACACTCAGGCAGTCGATTAGCTCCACTAATGTTGTAAATCTTGTCCTCCTTACCCCAAATAATGAATGTAGGCAACTGAGTTGGGACACCCTCACAGAGAATATCATCATAAAGATTTATAATGTCCCAAACCTGCTGGTAGTGTCGGTTACGAGTAATGTAATCGTTGACTTTCTCTGCTATGACAGAATCAGGAATCGTGGGAGGAGTGAAGAAAAGCAGGCTCAGTTCCAGAGCAAACTGTTCAGTGGTAATTGGAATAAAGGGGTTAATGCCTTGAAATATTGCTTGTTTGACACTATTTGCCCAATCAACAATGCCCAATGGTGAACCGATAAAGGCGAGGCTACGCACCTGGTTTGGGTAACGTTGAGCATACAGGTGAGCGATCGCTCCTCCCATCGAGCTACCCGCTAGATCAAAAGACTTAATCCCCAATTTCTCCATCAACTCATGTAGGAGTCTTGCTTGGTTCTCCAGAGCATAGTCCCTCAAAGTAAAACCGTTACTGTTGCCATAGCCCGGTAAATCTGGGGCGATTGCCCGATAGCCCACCTCTGCTAGCTGACACATAATGGTGTTCCACTGCTCCTTGCTTGCAAATAAACCATGCAACAGTAGAATAGAGCGCCCGTTCCCCACCTGGCTGTAGGACAATGTACCATTGCCGACCTGTGCAGTCAAGCTTGTGATCGTGCAGCTCTCGGCAGACGTTGCGCGATTCACAAACACATAGCCAATTGACCCGCTTAATACCAAAATGACGATAAATAGCCGAATGATGAATTTTCTCATGAGTTGATGCTCTATTCGTGCTGTTGTAGGGGAGTGTAGCACAACGGTTATATTGCAAAAAATTAGGACCAGCCCTTTCAAGGTGAACGTTTTTACTATAAGAAAATCATGTTTTTAACTTGATTTTGGGATTTTGGCGATAGCGATCGCTTAAATCACAGTCCAAAAATCTCGAGTTTAATATATGGATTTTTTATTGAATTCCAGTCGATGGCTGAAATGCCGCAAAAACTGTGATAGTACATATGCTCACCTTGAAAGGGCTAGTTCTACACTTGAACTGATACCAACATAAATGGTATTTACGGTAGGATAACGGGTTGCCCGTTCAGCATAAATTATGGCTATTGTCAATAGGTGGACACAATTGTGGGAAATTGTAACGAACTGTAAATTTTGTGTAAAATACGGTAAATACGTAGTATTAATGGAAATTTTGCATAGCTAACGGGTAGTCAGCTAGTGTCCTCCAAAAGAAAAGGGTCGCGCTTTAAACGCTACCCTTTCATTCCTTCTACAAAAAAGTACATGTATTTACTGTAGATTAAAAAAAATTAAGTTCCTTAATTTTTTTAGACTGTGTCTCTGACTGAAGGATGCGAGAGAAACCTCAACCAAAGCAACTTTCTCTTTTTTAATAAGTTTGGCTGCGCTGACCGCCAGTTGTTTATTACGAAGATTGAGAATCGCGCTTTAATTTTTCTGCGAGACGCTCGTCCCTCGCTAACGCTTCCGCTATCGCTTGCCTACAAAATTCTCGATAATTGTCCTTTTCCTGGAGTTTGTTAAACATTGAGTCACTAATTCTGATAGTTATTTTTTGAACTAATGGCTCATCTCCTTTAGCAGTAAATTGATGTTTTACTAAATCTGGGTTTCCGCCTGGTCTTCCCCGTCTCGGCATAATAATTGTACCTATTCTCTTCTCCTATGATATAGCATGTCCTCTAGCAAAATGATTGTAAAATATCTGTAAAGTACGGCATTTATTGCGTGACCTCATGCTATAGTAAAAATATAGAGTTCAATAAAGAAATAATGAATTTAGCAACTGCTTTACAAAACGAAAAGATTGCGACTTGGTACTATTCTGTTAATCAGCTTTCTACCGCAGACATGCATTGGAAGCAGCAGGTTTCGTTAGACGAATGTGTGAATCAAATGACAAATTTTGTGAAAAAAATGATTGGCTGGGACTAACTAAAGTTGCATCGAAGTATTATAAAAAAGCTAATTGCGAGCAAGTGCAAGATTATATCGCTAATGCCTGGGATCGATATCTTTCGGTTTTGTTTTTGATGGGTGTTTCTATTCGGTGAGGATTTAGATCTTTTAGACTTTTAAATAAAAGCACAGAAGGTGTAACAGCCTTCATTTAACCTGATTATTTTGTTACTACCATCGGATCGTGTTCCAATACTGTGGGTTCATGTGCGAACCCGCATGAGTAGTATTGCGACTACAGGTATTTGCCCAGAGAATTCGCCATCGTTACGCTCGATATCAGTAGATTTAGGGATACTCTTCATCAAAAATTTATCAAATATTTCCTCCGAACTATGTAACATTTAAGACTAGCTGGAAATGCAATTAAATATGGTTTTAGCTCCCAGGTAGTTGGTAACTTTCGCCTGCCTATCCTGGGGCTGCAACCTAGATAAAGATTGTGTTCTTTGTAGATTGACAAAGAGCTATTTCCGGCATGGGTAGAGAATGTGTTTGTATAATTAAGCACATTCTAATCACTGTTCAATACTGTTCCAACTTTCTCTAATACTACTCTTATCGGAGGTTTGTGATGAAAAAGAACAAAGCTTTTGCCAGTCTTGTAATTAGTAGTCTGTTAGCGCTGACCATTCCGGTTTTCATAAATCCAAAGGCAGCAGATGCTGACGATTATAATAGAAGCTTATGTAGTAAAGGAATTGTTGGCACATACCTCTCAACATTTACGCAAGGAAATACTACGACTCCATCTTCAACATTCCGTGAACTCCTAACTCTTACCGCAGATGGTAATGTCATTGCCAGTGACTCTAACGCTGGCGGTGTGCCTGGTTCATCAAACCCTGTAGACCAACCTTTTGGTCCGATACAAGGTAATTGGAAGTGTATTGGAAAGAACAAAATTGTATTCAAGGGACTAAGTTTCGGTTTTGCCTCAGGGTCGCTGCCAGCTAACATTGTACTGGGTGAACTTCAATTGACGTTCAATCCTCAAGCAGGGACTGTAAGTGGCAACGGCTCGTTTAACTTCTATGACATCAACAGCAATCCTCTCGAGGAAAATACTCAAGCACTCCCCCTAGGCACACCCATCCAACTTGAATACCGAGGCGTGAAGGTGAAGGCTAACTAACGATATTTCATCAGTATTGCAGGGGTAAAATGTTTCACACGTCAACTATCCCGCCCTACTTCGTGAGGACGGGGCTTGCGGAAAATCAGGCTTCGGCTTGGCTCGTGATACGCAGGCGTAAGAGTTGGTTAGGGCAGAAAGATTTGGTAGGGTTACACGGCTGAATATTTCCCTAGTTCAGCCCACTGTCGGGTGAATATGATTGCTGCAAAGCTACAGCCCAAGGGAAGCTTCCCCCGGCAGACTTTGTGCACTGTGTGAGCAAAACCTAATAGCTCCTTTCACGCTTTGTAGGAGCGTGTAATCGGACAGTGTTTGAAACGAGGGAGCGAAACTTGTTTAGTTCCCACACTTGAACCTGGACAAGTTGTGGTGATGGATAATGCCACATTTCATTCATGTGAACGCATTCAACAATTAATTTACGATGCAGGGTGTGAACTATTATACCTACCGCCCTATTCCCCTGATCTCAACAAGATTGAGAAATGCTGGTCGTGGTTAAAAAGTCAAATCCGTAAAAAATTGGACAAGTTTGATTGTTTACGAGATGCCCCACTCGGATGTGCTGCGTTTAACGTCTTAACCGCCTTGGCGGTTGCTATACATCTGAAAATGCTTGTAAGTAGAATGAGCTTCATCAAACCTTACTATAGGCAAAAAGCGCCCTCCAGAGCGTGGAAGGCGCTTTTGCTATTAATAGACGCGATATCTATCGCGTATGAAGATGATTAACCGTTGATAGAAGGTGCTGAGAGTGCAACAGGTGCGGAATCACCAGCAGCCAAGTCTAGAGGGAAGTTGTGAGCGTTGCGCTCGTGCATTACTTCCATACCCAAGTTAGCGCGGTTGATAATGTCTGCCCAGGTGCTAATGACACGACCTTGTGAGTCAATCACACTCGAGTTAAAGTTAAAACCATTAAGGTTGAATGCCATTGTCGATACACCTAAAGAGGTGAACCAGATGCCCACTACTGGCCATGCGGCGAGTAAGAAGTGCAGTG
>JAQYWN010000695.1 GCA_029379265.1 Rhizonema sp. NSF051 | reverse complement strand
CAATTGTAGTAATAATAACTTACATATCTGCCTGTGATACCTGCATTTCTCACAAGTTTGCCTGTCTCACTTCTGACAACATTGACTCAGATTCGGTTGCGGAGATTCTAGTCGTTTTGACAGAGTGTTGAACATCTTATTTTCCTTCATAAGGGAAATCGTGGTGAGAAATCCGGGGGTAACAGATCTTTCTCCTTTAATCAATTTTGGCAGCACAATCTGATTTTATTTATGACTCAGCCATCTCAAAAGCAAGCCAAACCGACAAAACCGAATGGGGTACAGTCTAGTCAGCCAGATATTAATAATTTAACTTTAAATAATTCTGATCTCACAAGAGTTCAACTGTCGCCTCATCAAGAAAAGTTGACGCGACAGAAATGGAGCTTAAAGACTAAAGTTACAGTCTGGGCACTAGCAGCTAGCATGCTACCGGTGCTAGCAGTAGGGACAGTAACTTATTATCTGGGCAATCAGCTAAATGCTGAGCAAATTTCCAAAGCCAGAAAGGTTGGCGTGGAAGACATCGTAGACACTGAAGCACCACAGAGACAATTGTCACTCTTGTTATTAGGAACGGGGATAACGGCAGCATTGTCTGGTGGTATATCTACCCTTTTCGCTCATCGAGCTATTCGTTCAATTCAGAAAGCCGCCGCTTTGTCTACTAATATAGTGACTAGGCTGGGGGGAGAAATCATTGGGACTCACGGTGCGAGCCAGAGCATAAATGAACTGCTTGTGTTAGAGACAAACATGGGCTTAATCAAAGAACAGTTTTTGAGTTTGTTATGGAAACAAGAAGCCGACGTAGAGCGTTCTCAAGTATTAAAGGAAATTAACCGTCGCATTCAGAACTCACTCAGTGAAGATGATCTTCTCAAAACAACCGTTGAAGCAGTTCGCGAAGTATTAAGAGTAGAGCGTGTAGTCATCTTTCGCTTCGATTCAGACAAAAATGGCAACTATGTAGCAGAATCAGTAGCCTCTGGCTTACCAAAAATGTTGTGGGCTACACTCTCGAGTGCCCACTTTGACGGAAATTCTTTTGAAAGTAGTTATGGTAGCGTCCGTGCTATTGCCGATATCTATCAAGCCGACCTCAGTAACGCTTATATTGAGTTGTTGGAGCGATTTGCTGTCAAGTCTCATATAGTCGCGCCTATTTACAAGAAAGACCAGCTATATGGCTTATTAATTGCACATCAGTGTTCCAAACCCTACTATTGGCAGCAGCCGGAAATAGATTTGTTAGCACAGGTAGCAACGCAAGTCGGATTTGCTCTTGACTATACCAGATTGCTAGAACAAATAAATACGAAAGCCGATAGAGCTCAGGCATTTATAGATATCACCCGGCAGATTCGACGAAGTATCAACGAAGAAGATGTCATTAAAGTAACAGTAGAAGAAGTCCGTAAAGAACTGAGTGCTGACCGAGTTATTGTTTATGGTTTTGATGCCGAGTGGTATGGGACTGTGATTGCCGAGTCAGTTGTGCCTGGTTTTCCGAAAGCATTGCGAGCCAAAATCAAAGACCCCTGCTTTGCAGAGGGTTATCTAGACAAGTACCAAGCAGGTCGAGTTCAAGCGACAAACAATATTCATAAAGCTGGTTATAATTCTTGTTATATTAACCAACTTGAAGAGTTTGCTGTTAAGGCAAATCTGGTTGCACCTATTCTGAAAGATGACCGACTTTTTGGCTTATTAATTGCTCATCAGTGTTCCGGCCCGCGCAATTGGCAGCAACCTGAGATTGATTTAATCACTCAGACAGCAACGCAAGTAGGATTTGCTCTCGATCATGCCAGACTTCTACAGCGAAGCGATGCTGAAAGTGATCTAACTTATTTAGTGATAGATTTAACCCGCAGTATACGGCGAAGTCTCAACGAGGACGATGTCCTCAAAACTACAGTTGAAGAAGTCCGCAAAGCAATTAGCGCTGACAGAGTCATCTTTTATGGCTTTGATTCAGAATGGTATGGGACTGTGATGGCCGAATCAGTGATTCCAGGTTTTCCAAAAGCATTGCGAGCCAAAATCAAAGACCCATGTTTCGCCGAGGGGTTTGTAGAAAAGTACCAGGCAGGTCGAGTTCAAGCAATAAATAATATTTATGAAGCAGGTTTGACCGATTGTCATATTCATCAACTCGAACAGTTTGCAGTTAAGGCAAATTTGGTTGCGCCTATTATTAAAGATGACCAACTCTTTGGCTTATTAATAGCACATCAGTGTTCTGGACCGCGCAATTGGCAGCAATTTGAAATTAATTTGCTCACCCAAATAGCAACACAGGTGGGATTTGCTCTCGACCATGCTAGGCTCCTTAAGCAAACAGATGTGGCTTACCACGCGGCTGAAGCTACGTCTTCTCAGCAGAAGCAGCATAAACAAGAACTCCAGCGTCAAGTATCAGAACTTCTGAAAAGTAGTGAAACAGTTATTCAAAGCATGTCCACAGAAGTTGCTATAAACCAGATAGAATCAGTCACACAAACATATAATCAAATTCAAACACTGGCTGATTCCGCTCGGGAAATCTTTACCTCTGCTCAACAAGTCGAAATCCAGGAGCAGCAAATCGGCAGGATGGTAGAGGACGAGCATGAGTCTATGAACCAACTTTTAGATAGTATCTCTGCTATCCAAGATACAGTTTTGTCAGCAGCGACAAAAGTCCAATGTCTTAGCCAACCTTCCCAAAAACTATCTGAGATAGTAAGTATTATCAGTCAAATAGTCTCTCAAATAAAGCTCCAAGTCATGCAAACTGCACTTGAAGCATCTCGGACTGGAGAAGCAGGTCACAAATTTACCGCGATCGCTGATAAAATACTGTCATTAGTGCAGCAATTAGACTCAGATATCGTAGAAATCCCATCCTTAGCGCTAGAAATTCAGGCACAAACTCATGAAGTCATTACCGAGCTTGAGTTTGGACTTGAACAGGCGCTTAGTGGAACTCAAATGGTAGTAGAAACTCAACGTCAACAGGTTGATATGATCGCTCTTGTTACCCAAATAAAATTACTTGTAACGCAACTTGCTCAAGCGGCTGCCTTACAATCAGAAACTTCAACCTCTGCAAACCTATCTATTATGGAAGTTGCTAATGTTGCTAATCAAACTTCAGAACAGGCTTTGAGAGTAGCTGATTCATTAGCCAAGTTAGCAAGATTTGCAGAAGATCTAGAAAAGGGTGTAAATTAGTTCCACAGTTTTATATTTCAACAGGTGCTTTACTTTTCATACATACACAACGTCTGACTTAAATAGAGAACTCTAGCTATGGTCCTTTACTCTGGTATACAAAATAAAGTATGCCAAAATACTCCTATTCAAAATCTAACAATAAAGACTGCCAGGTCACTTGTCTGGGTAGCAAATTCTACGGTCTTTATTCAGAATTCAGATTGCATTGAAGGAATTTTAATTCCTGAACCAGATCAGATTATCTACTCTAAAAAACAGCAGTTTTTGCACTGGCAAGAACAAATAATCCCTGTTTACCAAGTGTCGGAGTTAGTCAGCTACACTAATCCACTACTTGAAGTCATTCCTAGAAAAGCTTTGGCTATTTTGTCTTCGCCGAATCTATCTGAGCTAATATTAGTCTTAAACCAAGGTCAGCAAACTATTGCCTTAAAAACGGATATTGAACACCTAATTGCAGACACGGAGTTAGTCATTGAGCCTTTTGGAATTGAGATAACCCTTCCGGGTTATGTATATGGCTATACTGTTTGGCAAGACTTGCCACTCTTAGTGATTGACGTTGTGACGCTATTGGACCAAACGATTTATCAAAGTCATATAATTTCTACAGAATTTTCTCACAACTCCTCAACGCCAGCAACTGCAACGACAATTGAACCAGTTGTTCTCGTCGTAGATGATTCTAAGACAGTACAACAAATTATCTCTCTTACACTACAAAGAGCAGGGTACCAAGTCTTACAAGCAAACAACGGGCAAGAGGCGATCGCACAGTTACTACAAAATCCAAGCATTCAGCTGGTTATTTGCGACATCGAAATGCCTCACATGAACGGCTTTGAGTTTCTCGGCCATCGTCTCCAAGACTCATTACTTGCAAAAGTACCAGTCATCATGCTTAGTAGCTGTAGTAGCAATAAGTATCGTCAGCTAGCAATGCAATTAGGAGCGACTAGCTACTTGACAAAACCCTACGTTCAACAAGAATTTTTAGCTATACTCAAAATTGTATTAGAAAATGAGTCATAGAGAATAGCCAGAAATAACTATTACGAATGCCTCGCTTCTTCCTTAGTCACACTACTGCTGCCCTTGAAAAGGATCATCTTAAATGAGAATCCATTTGCGTGGATAACGAAGCTTGTACTGCGCTATGAGTTAGCACTATGATTTATATATTGAAAATTGTCTGCTCTATTATAAGCCAGCTGGGCATAATAGCATACTCAACCATAAAAATTCTATATGGTCGTCTGCACAGATTTTATCAAATGTATCATAACTGCTAATCACCTTCTGAAAACACTTGAGCGTTATCATCTTTTCACATTGATTATAACACACATAAAGTGGCAATTGCCGAGTGCGTTCATGAAAACCCTGACAAGATTTCTTTTAATA
>JAQYWN010000694.1 GCA_029379265.1 Rhizonema sp. NSF051 | reverse complement strand
CTCTAATTCCATTTGATTTGCCTTCTCTCATATCGCTTTTAGTCTAAACTCCAGTAGTAAGTATTGACAATAATCAAGTTTTGTAAATCTCATAGCTGTAATTACTTGCTACTTGATAAATCCTGGTTATCCGGATCTACAATTATTTCTTAATTGCTGGTAGTAACTTGTTTAATTTTCTCACATTCAGGTACTCCATACGCTCCACGCTCCTTTGCCACAGGTGCTACTTTTTTACTTTGGGCGATCGCGCTGCTTGACATCAGATCCAAAAACCGCAATCGCCCCGTCTCCCTGCTTTCTTCTCTCAAGAGCCATCTGTTGAGCTAGTGCCAACACTGTGCCAGTTGCGTAAGTCCTGTATTACTCTCTTTGAATCACTACCAGAGAACGTTAAGGTTATGGTGAGAAAAGCGTTTGACTTCATTCAAACTCCAGATGAGCAGATACAGCAAATGAATAATGCACTGCGGCAAGAGTTGGTGGTTGGTGAGGAGTAGGCTCGAGCTCTTTTCACTGTGCAAGCTGCTGAATAATGATCATCATACTAAATGCGAGCGCACTTTTAAGGTTATATAGACCAACGATTGAGAAATGGGATAACAAGGGAGTGATCGCAACCTAGAACGCTCTGTTGTGATCACCCAATGCCCAAAGACACAATACAATTGGAAATCTACCTCAATGGAGAGGTACATCACATAATCGATGAGCCGCCTGTTGAAGAAAAACCGTGAACATTTTAGGCGATCGCCCCCACACTTTATCCATAGTAATGGAGGTTGTGCGATGCCTTTATGCCACTCCTGTGCGCCGCGTCACTTCCACGCTCCTCACAAACGAACTCTATAACCAAGGTACCGCTTTCAACGCGCACTCGTCTGCCGGACAGAAGATTCTGGTAGGCTCGCTTTGCGTCCTCAAAGCTTTGAAACTTGCGTGGCTTCCACCCCTCTTCAAACGCTTTTCTTAAGAAATTTGTAGCATGGTCGCCGTCTTCTATTCTATATTTATGTTTCAATAAGCACAGAAAGGCATCCTCTATACGGTGTGGATAACCGTTGATTGCATCTTGCCGGTCTATGCATTCTGGATTTACTCCGAGTGCTTCTGCTCCACTCCAGTACTTTAAAAAGATTTCTTTTTCATCCTCATCTAAATCTAGTGGCATTGGCAACCATAATTTTTCTGGCTTCGGTTCCCTTTGCCCTAACAAAACTTCTGCAAATCTTGCTATTCGGCTCATCTCGCTCAAATTCCTCATATTCACACTAAGTAAGTTACTGTATTACTTAGTGTTCCCAAACACAAAAGGTCAAGGAGTGATCGCATGGAGAAAATATACCTTGTATGAGTCCCAATTTATGTTTTTCGGCTGTCATGTACAATGAGCGTTTGACTTGTAAAAGGGATTGGGTACTCATCCCAAAATTTGTCTGTGGGTAATAGCCCAATCCATAATTTTTCCTTTGTTTCAACCTAATCCCCAATCCCCAAATAGCAGACTTTCCGTAAACCGCTTTTCACCATGCCTAAAACTTACATCATCCCCGTCAAGTCAGTCGCCCAACTTCATTCCTCTGGAAGCCATAAATTCTTTGTGGCGACGGCAATAGTCGAGAGCTTTCCCACAGATTTACCCTTGACACCCAATATCAGAGAGCCGAACAAAAAAGTATCGATTTTCAAAGAGATAGTAGAGACTTTGAATTCTGCCCCATCTAAGTTCTTTGATCGCAATAATGGAATTAAAATTTCCGCATATAAAGCCAAGATTCATAAAACGTCAAGTGGGGAGGAAATACACGTAGAGTGTTTAGAGGATTCAGAGGGGTACACTTCATTTGGCGTTTACGATGGTGGACACACTATTGCCGCATTTAGTACCGCAAGGACGCAGAAAATCGACTTAACTAAAGCACTGGTAAAAGTAGAAATCACTTGTGGATTGCCTGAAGAAGAAGTCGCAGTTAATGCCTTGACAGCCAATACGACATCACCTATAGATACGCGTTCAAGAGTCAATGCCAGAGGTGGCTATGATTTTATGAAAAGATTTATTGATCAACTAGAACATGAACTTGATATCAAGTATAAAGTCGCCTATTATCAAAACCAAAGTGGAGTGCCAAAAGACCCACGGTGTTCTGTGCAGCACTTGTGTAAAATTCTCATTTGTTTAGACAGGGTGAAATATGACTATAGCTCTTCAGGAAGAAGCCAACATCCATTTAGTTTAGTGGTGCCGCAATTTCTGTCTCCAAAGGAAACTGAGAGAATACAAAAGTTACTGCCATTGTTACCTCAAGGATTATGGATTGAAAGAGAACTTTACAAATTAATAGAAAAATACATCACCAATCCTGCTGTTAAAGGGAACTTCAACCTGGCATCAATTTCTCTAAGTGGTAATTCATTGTTAGCAGATGGCAGTGCTTTTGGCTTTAAAGCTCCAGCAGTATTATCATTGCCAATTATTGCTTCAATGAGGGTATTTTTAGATAATGACTATCAGTGGACATTACCATTCGATGAATTTAAGACCTCAGTGCTGAATAAACTGTGGGAGAGATTGAAAAGTGAACTAAAAGCTGAGATGGGCAAAGGAAATAATGCCATCGCCACAACTTTGTACCGCCAGGTCAACTTTTGGAGTAGTTTGTGTAACACATCCTTAGAAGAGAAAAACCGAATTTTGGAAAAGATGACGCGGGATATGAAAACGCAAACCGTACCACCAGTGCTGGATTTGGTATCGAAGTAAGTCCTATAGTTCCATAGTGGCATCAATACCGTACGGAGCGATGCAATGAGCGTAAGGTAAGCAATCCAGACATGGACAAAACCCAAGGCGACCAAGACCTGGCTTCTTGGGTAACTTGAGTCCAAGCAACTACAAGGTTCAATAGATTATCTAGAAAGCATTTTACTGCTGCTTGCATCTGAGAGAAGTAGTTCTCAAATAAAGGATGGAGAATTTGATTTAAGTGACTTCTTGCGAATGTAAAATAGGCAAATATAAATATATTGGAGAAGCGATCGCACTACCGTCATTTTGAGATGAAGGCGACGCACCTCTATAGCTCTAGCCATGAACGAAATCCACAAACTTGGGATAACCGATACCGAATATACTCAGTTAATAGCTCTGGGTTATGATCCCAACCTTGAACGCCAGTTGATAGACCTCGGTGAAAGCCCCACGCAAGCCCGAAAGTTAGCGCGAATAGTAGGACTGACTAAAGACAAACCGCCTTCAATAGATCAGGAATGGGAAGAACTGATGGCAGTGTGGGAGGATAATTGTGGATATTGACTAAATCGGACAGGGATAGGGTTATTTCTAGAGGTTATGGGACTGGTTAAATAATAAGACCACGCTGTGAAAACAGCATGGTCTGTGGTTACTTATAGTAATTTTTAAGTTAATTGGTTTAGTTGTATAGAGCTACAACAACAATTTGTGGGATTCCGGACAGGAGCGAAAATATTTTTGTGATCCAAGCAGTGGTACTTCTACCTAAATGGTTGCCCAGACAGATGCCAATTATGGGAATTGAAAGGACTTCGCCACTTTAAAGGCAATTCCTCAATTCGCTTTATCCCTAACTGAGCCAAAGATAACCCATCATTGGGAATATCTTCTACATCAATTATGTTTTATTTATAAACACCCTCTTAGGTTTTATCAGCATTCGGTTATAAGTCGGTAAAACAGCATCACAAGATAGGCAATAATCGAGTAACATTCGGATTCAGGAGTTGCCGCATGACGCACAACGCAGACGACACAGCCAACAAACACTTCACAATTGCTAACAAACTCAAAGAGAAAGCCTCTCGAAATCAAGTTCTCACGGCTCCATTACCAGACCCGATTACAAAAAATATTGAAGCGATTAGTTCACTTCAGAACCAGGAAGTTCGAGATATTCCTGCCCAAAGAGCGGATACTAGAAGCGATCGCTACATTCTTTGGGCGATCAACATTTCTGTATAGCTTGCTAGTCATACTGGCTATCTGGATTTTTGGCAGTTTTTTTGATCGCTTTTTGCCATTTAATCTCCCCTCGTTTAGCTGGTCAGGTCAAGGCCTAGACGCAGCTGCATTGGTGATTTCAACCGGAGTACTGGTGCGACAAACTCGCCAAGAAAACTTTGCCGAACAGCGGGCGCAATTAATGCTACAGCTTAACCTGCTTTCCGAGCAAAAAATTGCCAAGATTATTGCTTTATTAGAAGAACTCCGTACAGATTTGCCTAATGTGATAAATCGGTATGATTCGGAAGCTAAATTGATGCAGTCAGCAGCTGACCCGCTCGCGGTATTGGAAGCACTCCAGAAAAACCTAGCTGAAGATCTGTCATCCACAGAAGAAAACAATATGACTTGATCGCAATTGTTTAATAGACTTTTGTTTCTATTTTGAGATGAAAAATAAAAACACTGGTTACATCCGTGCAATGTATTAGAGTTTATGACCAATGCTGTGGGTGCCCAACGTGATGGTACACCTGCTCCCTTTTTACTACCATTAGCTGAAATTAATAACGAGCAAGTAATAAATGTTGCTTAATTTTATTGGCTTATATCCGTCAGAATTTGTTGAACTTTTTTATTGATTGTTGGAC